>JAISDV010000009.1 GCA_031264545.1 Oscillospiraceae bacterium
GACGACCGTCAGGCCATTGCCCTCCTATTCTAACAGCTTTGGCAACAAGATGGATATTGCTGCGGCTGGCTGCCTCAGCTCTACCCAAATATATAGTAACAGGAGATATTAAAAAATGATCGGCAAATACTATGATACGGACTGCAATCTGAACCTTTTGAAGGACAGGACGGTCGCGGTAATCGGATACGGCAGCCAAGGGCACGCGCACGCGCTGAACCTCCACGAATCAGGCGTGAGAGTCGTCGTCGGCCTGCGCAGGGATTCGAAAAGCTGGGCAAAGGCGGAGGAGGCCGGCCTGACCGTTATGGCGGTTCCGGACGCGGCCAGGGCGGCGGATATGGTCATGCTGCTGGTCCCGGACGAGAAGGCGGCGGAGCTTTACGAGGCCGAGCTCGCCCCCAACCTGAAAGAGGGCGCCATGCTCATGTTCGCCCACGGCTTCAACATCCATTTCAGTC
This sequence comes from Oscillospiraceae bacterium, assembly GCA_031264545.1. Lineage (GTDB taxonomy): Bacteria > Bacillota > Clostridia > Oscillospirales > Oscillospiraceae > UBA2658. Next base: position 462 of record JAISDV010000009.1, read on the forward strand.
TCATAACGCCGCCGGCGAATGTGGACGTCGCGATGGTCGCGCCGAAGGGCCCCGGTCACACCGTCCGCAGCCAGTATCAGGAGGGAAAGGGCGTTCCCAGCCTGATCGCAGTCTATCAGGATTACACCGGCAAGGCCAAGGAATACGCGCTCGCCTACGCCTCCGGCATCGGCGCCGGCCGGGCCGGCATTCTGGAAACCAGCTTCCGCGAGGAGACGGAGACGGACCTCTTCGGCGAGCAGGCCGTGCTCTGCGGCGGTGTGACCGAGCTGATGAAGGCCGGCTTCGACACGCTGGTCGAGGCGGGTTATGAACCGGAAATGGCCTATTTCGAGTGCATCCATGAGATGAAGCTCATTGTCGACCTGATCAACAGCGGCGGCTTCGCCATGATGCGCTACAGCATTTCAAACACCGCCGAATACGGCGATTACCGCACCGGCAGGCGCCTGATCACCGAGGATACCCGCAGGGAGATGAAGACCATCCTGCGCGAGATTCAGAACGGGGCCTTCGCGAGCGAGTTCGTTCAGGAATTCTCCGCCGGCAAGCAGGCAAAGTTCCTCGCCACCCGCAGGCTCGAGAGCGAGCATCCGCTCGAAAAGGTCGGCAGGGAGTTGCGCAAAATGATGAGCTGGCTGAAAAAGTAACACTTATTTGTTGTCAGGAGCCGTTTCTCCTTTCCGCGCGGAAAAGAGAAACGGTTTCTGGCCCGGTAAAGGAGCTGCATAAGTCATGAAAAGCGATAATGTCAAAACGGGTATCCGGCAGGCGCCGCACCGCAGTCTGTTTTACGCGCTCGGCCTGACAAAAGAGGAGCTTGAACGCCCCTTGGTGGGCATCGTCAGCGCGCATAACGAGATCATTCCCGGCCATATGAACCTCGACAAGATCACTGAGGCGGTCCGAACCGGCGTGCTCGCGGCGGGCGGGACGCCGATTCTCTTTCCGGCTATCGGCGTCTGCGATGGTATCGCGATGGGACATGAAGGCATGAAATATTCTCTTGCCACGAGAGATTTGATTGCCGACAGTACGGAATGTATGGCTATGGCCCATCAGTTCGACGCGCTTGTGATGATACCGAACTGCGACAAGATCGTGCCCGGCCTGCTCATGGCGGCCGCCCGGATCAACGTTCCAGCCATCTTCGTTTCCGGCGGGCCGATGCTCTCGGGAACGCTGGACGGCAGGCGCACCTGCCTCAGCGCCATGTTCGAGGCGGTCGGCGCTTACCACGCGGGCAGGCTGAGCGAGGACGAGGTTGAAGAATACGCGCGCAGCGCCTGTCCGACCTGCGGCTCCTGCTCGGGCATGTACACGGCCAATTCCATGAACTGCGTGACCGAGGCCCTCGGCATGGCTCTGCGCGGGAACGGCAGCATCCCCGCCGTCATGTCGGCAAGGCTGCGCCTGGCCAAGCATACGGGCATGCAGATCATGCGGTTGATTGAAATGGACCTCCGCCCGCGCGCTGTTATGACAGAGGCGGCCTTCCATAACGCCGAGATCGTCGATATGGCGCTCGGCTGCTCAACGAACACCATGCTGCACCTTCCGGCGATCGCGCATGAGGCGGGCGTCACGCTCGGTCTCGACACGGCGAACGCGTTTTCAGCCAAAACGCCGAATCTTTGTCACCTGGCCCCGGCCGGGACGGCCTTTATGGAGGATCTGGACAGAGCCGGCGGCGTTTACGCCGTGATGGCGGAGCTGATGAAAAAAAATCTCCTGGATACCTCCGTCATGACGGTCACGGGAAAAACGCTCGGTGAGAATCTCGCAGGGGTGAAAAATCTCGACTCCGAGGTCATCAGGCCGCTGGAAAGCCCGTTTTCCGCCACCGGCGGCATCGCGGTCCTCAAAGGCAATCTGGCACCTGAGGGCTGTGTCGTCAAGCAGTCGGCCGTCGCGCCTGAAATGCTGGTACACAGCGGCCCGGCCAGAGTTTTTGACAGCGAGGACGAGGCCATCGCGGCCATTACCGGCGGCAGGATCGCCGCGGGCGACGTCGTGATCATCCGCTACGAGGGCCCGAAGGGCGGCCCCGGTATGCGCGAAATGCTCAACCCGACCTCGGCGATTGCCGGTATGGGCCTGGATAAGGCGGTCGCGCTTATCACGGACGGCCGCTTCTCCGGCGCGACCCGCGGCGCGGCCATCGGCCACGTCTCGCCCGAGGCGGCGCTCGGCGGAAACATCGCGTTCGTCAGGGAGGGCGACATGGTGTCGATCGATATTCCCGCGGGAAAGCTCGCGCTGCTGGTCCCGGACGCCGAGCTGGAGGCGCGCAGGGCGGGCTGGGTCTGCCCGGAGCCGAGGATCAAAACCGGCTATCTTGCCAGATACGCGAGGCTCGTATCCAGCGCGGCCAGGGGTGCGATCCTCGAATAGGGACGTCTGCGTCCCAAAGGGAAATCCATTTTTGGGAGGTGTTTTCGTGGAAGAAAAGCCTGCGTTCCCTCACGTTTTGCGCGCCTTATTTGAAAAATACCGCGAATGGGTCCTGTACGCTGTTTTCGGCCTGGCGACGACGCTTATAAATCTGCTGGTTTACAGCTTTTATGTGCGGGTGATGCCTGAGAGCGCCCACGGCCTGCTTCTGCCCGCGTGGCTGGAGCGTCTGCTTTCCGGGCGGCTGAATCTGGACACAAGGCTGATTCTGGCCGGCGCGATCGCTTGGGTCGCCGCGGTTTCGTTCGCCTTTGTCACAAACAAGCTCTGGGTCTTTCGGTCGAGAGTTTGGCGCGCCGGACTGGTGGCGAGCGAGGCGCTGACCTTTTTCGGCGGACGGCTGGCAACCGGCCTGCTCGAGATCGTCGCCGTGCCCGCGCTCGTTAGCTGGGGCTTTGACACCGCGCTCTTCGGCGTGGACGGGCTTCCGGCCAAGATCCTCATATCCGTCGTCATCGTGATACTCAACTATATTTTGAGCAAGTTCATCTCCTTCAGACGTCCGGAAAAAGACGATTCAGGCGCTTAAACCCTGTATTTTTGGCCCCGCGCGGATACGCGCTTGCTTCAAATGCCGCTTTTTTATCTTTTGCCGCAGGCAAAAGATAAAAAAGCGGCGGGACGCAAAAGCGGCCCGCCAAACAGGGTTGTGGGATAAAGATATGAGCCCGGCACGCGTTCCGCGCGCCATTGGATAAGCTGTACTGTGAGAATAGCCTATTTTAAAGAACTTGTAAATAGCGAACGGACACTAGTTTTGTCGAACCCGCTTTTTTTGCTTTTGTGCTCAAAAAATCTTATAGAGAACAGCCCGGACAGACGAGAAAGGAGCATAGCCGTTATGCGGGAAATTAGTTGCGGCCTGATCGCCGAAACTGTCGCGGAGCTCTGTGTCAGGGCGAATACTGTCCTGCCGCAAGATGTGCGCAGCTGCATCGACCGCGCCGAAATGGCCGAAAAATCACCGGCGGGAAGGGCTGTTTTGCGCGATCTGCGCGAAAACTACCTGCTTGCCGAAAGGAATCAGCTTCCTATTTGTCAGGATACGGGCATGGCCGTCGTTTTCGTCGAGCTTGGACAGGACGTCCATATCACGGGCGGCGCCTTTGAGGACGCCGTGAACGCGGGCGTGCGTCTCGGCTACGACAGGGGCTTTCTCAGAAAATCGGTCGTCAGAGACCCGCTCCGCCGCGAAAACACCGGCGACAACACACCCGCCGTGATACATACGCGCATCGTCCCCGGCAGCGGGCTTGCCCTCACGGTCGCGCCAAAGGGCTTCGGCAGTGAAAATATGAGCGCCGTCAAAATGTTCCTGCCCTCGTGCACCGCGGACGAGATCGCCGGCTTTATCGTTGAAACGGTCGACAGGGCCGGCTCAAACCCTTGCCCGCCCGTCATTCTCGGCGTGGGGTTGGGCGGCACCCTCGATATGGCGGCTTTGATCGCCAAAAGCGCTCTGCTGCGCCCTGCGGATGTGCGCAATCCCGACCCCTTTTACGCGGCGCTTGAAAAAACGGCGCTTGACCGGATAAACGCCCTCGGCCTCGGGCCGCAGGGCTTCGGCGGTATCACGACCGCCCTCGCGGTGAATATCGAAGCCTATCCGACGCATATCGCCGGGCTGCCCTGCGTGGTCAATGTCGGCTGCCATGTCACGCGCCATGCCCGCGCCCTGCTGTAAAGCGCGTCGTCCCGTCCGTTTTGCCCGATGAATAAAGGCGCGTAAAGCGGACATCCTATGCCTGAAGCCACAAAAAGGAGATTAGGCATATGGTTATTGACAGGATTGCCCTGATACTTGCCATCATCGGCGGCGTCAACTTGGGGCTTGTCGGTCTTTTCCGCTTTGATTTCATCGCCTACCTTTTCGGAGGGCAGGCCTCGACCCTGAGCCGAGTGATCTTTGCGCTGGTCGGTCTTTCCGCCATCTGGTGCATTTCCCTCCTGTTTCGTGACCGCAAGGATGAGGAAATCGGGGACTGACCCGGCAGGGAAAGCGCGCTGTGTTCCGTTTGTTGCGGTTACAGCGCGCTTTTTTATCTGTTTTTCAGGCGAGAGAAAGTCTTTGCAGGCTATTTTTTCGGCATTTTTTGCACTATATATGGTATATCATACTGCTGATAACACCATATATTCCGGCCGTGTACGCATTTCATCTCTGTCCGCGCGGGCCGTCCGGCGGCGGAGGCAGCGCGCCTTTCCACAGGGGGGACAAAAAATGCAGGCTCCGAAAAGATATCCGCATTTTATACGAAACGGCATCAGCTATCTGTCTGTCGACGACATTTATCCCAGCCCGGTACAGCCGCGCCGGCGTTTTCCCCAGGAATCGCTCAGGGATCTTTCGGAGAGCATTGCGCAATACGGGGTGCTCAATCCATTGACTGTCCGAAGGCGGAACGGCCGGTATGAGCTGATCGCAGGCGAGCGCAGGCTCCGCGCATCGCGGCTGGCCGGCCTGCAGGAGGTTCCCTGCATCGTGATCGACGCGAACCTGGAGGAGGCAAGCCTGCTCGCCCTTGTGGAGAACATACAGCGGCGCGATCTCGATTTCATTGAGGAGGCGGAGGGCATCTCCCAGCTCATTCGGCTTTTCGGTATGAGCCAGGGGGAAGCGGCAAGCAGGCTCGGAAAATCCCAGCCCGCGATCGCGAACAAGCTGCGCCTGCTGCGCCTGCCGTCGGACGTTCTGGATATCCTGCGTGAAAACGATATGACCGAGCGTCACGGCAGGGCCCTGCTCCGCCTGCCCGGGGAGGATGCGCAGCGGCGGGCAGCGCGGAAGATGGCGGAAGCGCGTATGAACGTGGCCGCCGCCGAGGAATACGTCGAGGCGCAGCTCAGGACGCCGGAGCCGCCGGCCGAAAAGGAGCCGCCGGCCGGCGGCAGGAAAGTGCTCTTTGTGCTCAAGGACGTGCGCGTCTTCCTCAACACGCTCACGCACGGGCTGGATATGATGAAACAAGGCGGCATCGAGGCCGGTTTTCAAAAGCACGAGACCGATACCGAGCTTGTACTGACCATCAGTATCCCGAAACAAAAATGACCGCCCGCGCGGAGACGGCTTCCGGGTTGCCTCCGCCCTCTGTTTTGCGCCTCCCAGCCGGATATTTACGCTCAGGACAGTGCGGTTTTCAGGTTTTTCCCGTGCTTTACACCGTTTTTTCCGCAAACTGACGCGCTGTTGACAAAAACGTTAAGGACTTGAGCCGTTTCTCCGGCATTTTTATTAAATATACAATATTGTGTATTTTCGGGGAATACGATACACTAAATCTATAATCGGAAAGAGGGCTCCGGTCTTTCCGTCCTTATGACTTTTGAGGGGTGAGGGCTATGCGGCTTCTGGAGGAGCGGATTCTCCGCGACGGCAAGATCGGGGACGGCGGCGTCCTGAAAGTCGACAGCTTTCTGAACCATCAGATGGATATCGCGCTCTTCTGTAAGATGGCCGAGGAATTTTATAAGCTTTTTCGGAATGAGCACGTCAATAAAATACTGACGATTGAGGCGTCCGGGATAGGTATAGCCTGTATTACGGGGCAGGTTTTCGGCTGTCCCGTTATTTTTGCGAAAAAAAGCGAGACCATAAACATCGCGGGTGATGTTTATACCGCGCGGGTCGAGAGCTTTACCCACGGCAAAACCTATACCATCATGGTTGCGAAGGCCCTCCTCACGCCCGCGGACAGCGTGCTCATCATTGACGATTTTCTCGCACGGGGCGCGGCCCTGTCGGGACTCTCCGCCCTCGTCCGGGCTGCCGGCGCGGCGCTCGTCGGCGCCGGTATCGCGATCGAGAAAGTCTTTCAGCACGGCGGGGACAGTCTCCGCGAGAGCGGCATACGTATCGAGTCCCTCGCCAGAATACAATCCATGGAGAACGGTCGCATCGCGTTCTGCTGACGCACGGGACAGGACGGAAAAAAACTGAATATCTGTCGGTATAAATCAAATGATATGGATTTGAAGTCTCTACCCGGCCGCCGCAAACGGTCGGACTACCGATACGGCGGCGGACGGCATTTTTGTTCCCGCGCGGCGTATTCGGAGGCTTTTAAAATCGCGGTCTCCGCTTTTTAATGCTTTTTGATCTTAAATCGCAACAGCGATTTCGGATATACGTCAAGCTGACCCAATCAAACGAGATGGAGGAAAGAAAATGAAAAAAGTCTTAGCACTGCTGCTTGCGCTCACACTGGTGTTTGCGCTTGCCGCCTGCGGAAACCAGGCTGCGGACCCGTCGTCCAGCCCAGCCGGGAGCAAAAGCTCCGAGTCGCCCGGTGCCGAAACGTCTGACGTCAAAATCGGCGTCATCCTCGTCCACGACGAGAACACCGGCTATGACTTCGCCCACATCGAGGGCATCAGGCAGGCCGCCGCCGCTGTCGGCGTCTCCGACGATCGGATCGTCTGGAAGTACAACGTCAGCGAGGACGAAAGCTGCTACGACACCGCGACGGACCTTGTCGAGCAGGGCTGCGGCTATATTTTCTCCGACAGCTACGGCCATCAGAGCTATATGCAGCAGGCCGCCGAGGAGAATCCCGAGGTCACCTTTGTCGCGATGACCGGCGATACCGCGGCGCTCTCCGGTCTTTCGAACTTCAAGAACGCCTTTAACGACACCTTCCAGTCCCGCTACGTCTCCGGCGTCGTCGCCGGCCTGAAGCTCGCCGAGCTTGTGGCGAACGGCGAGGTCAAGGACGCCAACAAAAACGCGGACGGCACCATCAAGACCGGCTATGTCGGCGCTTTTCCCTATGCGGAGGTCGTCTCCGGCTACACCGCTTTCTATCTCGGCGTCAAGTCCATTGTCGAGAACGTCGCCATGAGCGTCACCTACACCAACTCCTGGTATGATCCGACTGCGGAGGCCGAGGCCGCAAACGCCCTTGTCTCCTCCGGCTGCATCATCATCAGCCAGCATGCCGACTCCACCGGCGCCCCCTCCGCCTGCCAGGCGCTTTTTGACGCCGGCACGACCGTCTACTGCGTCGGCTACAATATCGATATGCTCTCCGTCGCGCCCGACGCCGCGCTGACCAGCGCCCAGAACGATTGGAGCGTTTACTACACCTATGCGTTCGGCCGCATCCTCGCGGGAGAGGAGATCGCCACCGACTGGGCCGAGGGCTACAACGAGGGCGCGGTCCTGATCTCCGAGCTGGGCGCGAGCTGCGCCGAGGGCACCGCCGGGAAGGTCGCCGAGATCGAGGCCGCCATCAAGGACGGGAGCCTCAATGTATTTGACACCGCCAGCTTCACCGTCGGCGGCGAGACCGTCACCAGCTACCTTGCCCTCGACACCGACGGCGACTGGGCCGGCGACACCGGCGAGGCCATCGAGAACGGCGTGTTCAGCGAGTCCACACTTCGCAGCGCACCGTATTTCGGCCTTCGTATCGACGGCATCACCGAGCTGAACGCGAGCTGAGCCCGGGAGCCTGTGGACAGAAAAAGCCGCCTTATACAGAGCGGCTTTTTCCCGTCTGCACAATCATCTGAAGGAGGAGAGCCGCTATGGAAGGTGCCGAAGCCGCCGTCCGCATGCGTGACATTACCAAGACCTTCGGCCCGATCGTCGCAAACGACCGGGTCTGGCTTGACATATTCAGGGGCGAGATCTTAGCGCTGCTCGGCGAAAACGGCAGCGGTAAAACGACGCTCATGAATATGCTGTCCGGTATCTACTATCCGGACGCGGGACATATCCATGTGGATGGGCGCGAGGTCTCCATCAGAAGTCCCAGGGACGCCTACAAGCTCGGTATCGGCATGATTCACCAGCATTTCAAGCTCGTGGACGTGCTCACCGCCGCCGAGAACATTATCCTCGGTATGCCCGGCAAGGGCAGGCTGGACCTGCGGGCCGTCGGCGAAAGAATCAGACGGATCTGTTCGCTCTACGGCTTCGACGTCGACCCCCAGCGGAAGGTCTACGATATGTCCGTCTCGCAGAAGCAGACCGTCGAGATCGTCAAGGTGCTTTTCCGGGGGGCGGACATTCTCATCCTCGACGAGCCGACGGCCGTCCTGACTCCGCAGGAGACGGACAGGCTCTTCGCCGTTCTGCGCAATATGCGCGACGACGGCAAGGCCGTTGTGATCATCACGCACAAGCTCTATGAGGTCGAGGAGCTTTCTGACCGCGTGGCCATCCTCCGGCGCGGCCAGTTCGTCGGCGACATGCCGACGAAAAACACCAACGCCGGCGAGATGACGAATATGATGGTCGGCCGGCCTGTCTCCCTCAACATCGAACGTCCTGAGCCGCACAGCCCGAAGCCGCGCATTGTCGCCGAGGGTCTCACCGTCAGGGATATCGACGGCGTGACTAAGCTCTCCGGCCTTTCCTTCACGGCCAATTCCGGTGAGATACTGGGCATTGCGGGCATTTCCGGCTGCGGACAGAAGGAGCTGCTCGAATCCATCGCCGGCCTTCAGCCGGTCGAGTCCGGCAGTATCGTCTATCTGGATCCGGAAAGCGGGGAGGAGATCCAGCTGATCGGGAAAGACCCGCGCGCGATCAGCGCCCTCGGCGTGGCGCTGTCCTTCGTTCCCGAGGACAGGCTTGGCATGGGGCTCGTCGGCAATATGGATTTGACGGACAATATGATGCTGCGCTCCTTCCGGCGCGGAAGCTCCGTTTTTGCGGACAGAAAAGCCCCGAAAAGTCTTGCGGAGCGCGTCGTCGGCGAGCTGGGCGTGAATACCCCCGGCGTGGATACGCCCGTGCGCAGGCTCTCCGGCGGCAATGTCCAGAAGGTGCTCGTCGGACGCGAGATCGCCTCCGCGCCGACCGTCCTGATGACGGCCTACGCTGTCCGCGGACTCGACATTAACGCGTCTTACACCATATACGATCTCATCAACCGCCAGAAGGAAAAAGGCGTCGCCGTCATTTTCGTCGGGGAGGACCTGGATGTGCTGCTGGCGCTTTGCGACCGTATTCTCGTGCTCTGCGGGGGAAAGCTCAGCGGCATCGTGCCCGGCAGGGGCGCGAATAAGCGCGAGGTCGGCATGATGATGACCAGGCTCGGAGGGGAGGCGGAAAAATGAATCGGAAAGCAACGGAACCCTTTGTGCGCATCGTCAAGCGCGACGGTCTGCCGCTCTGGCACAGCTGGCTGATCAGGCTCGCCGCCCTCGCCCTCGCCCTCGCCGTCTGCGCCGCCGTTATTTTCGCCATCGTCCGGCTCAATCCGCTCAGGGTCTACGGCGCGATGTGGCAGGGGGCCTTCGGCTCGGCCAAGCGCGGCTGGATCACCCTGCGCGACACGATGATGCTGCTGTGCATCGGCGTCGGCCTTGCCCCGGCCTTCAAAATGCGCTTTTGGAACATCGGCGCGGAGGGGCAGATCCTCGTCGGCGGGCTTGCCACAGCGGCGTGTATGATCTACTTTGGCAGCGCGATACCGACCTGGGCGCTGCTGCTGCTCACCTTTGCGGTCAGCGCGGCGGCAGGCGCGGTCTGGGGCGTCCTCCCCGCGTTTTTTAAGGCGCGCTACGGCACGAACGAAACGCTTTTTACCCTGATGATGAACTATGTCGCCATCCAGCTCACTGCGTTTTTCGTCGCCAAATGGGAGAATCCTTTCGGCTCGAACACAGTCGGCATCATCAATCAGACACATAAGTCCGGCTGGTTTCCCGCCGTTTTCGGCCAGCAGTACCTGCTCAACGCGCTGCTTGTTCTGGCCTTGACGGTTTTTGTCTTTATCTATCTCCGCTACACCAAGCACGGCTATGAGACCGCCGTCGTCGGCGAATCTGAACGCACGGCGCGTTACATCGGCATCGACGTGCGCCGCGTCATCATCCGCACCATGCTGCTCTCCGGCGCGATCTGCGGGCTGGCAGGCTTCACCGCGGTGGCCGGCGCCTCCCACACGATTTCCACCAGCACGGCGGGCGGGCGCGGCTTCACGGCCATTATCGTCGCCTGGCTCGCCAGGTTCAACACCTTCGTCATGATACTGACCGCGGCCCTGCTTGTTTTTCTCGAAAAGGGCGCGATACAGATCGCCACACAGTATAACCTCAACGACTATGCTTCCCAAATGATAACGGGTATCATCCTGTTTTTTATTCTCGGCAGCGAGTTTTTCATCAATTACCGACTGATATTCCGCGGGAAAAAGGAGGCGGACTGACATGACACAGCTTCTTGCCCTGCTTCAGGCGGCCCTCGTCTTCGGTACGGTTATCCTTTTCGGCTCGATGGGCGAGATCATCACAGAGAAATCCGGCAATCTCAACCTCGGCGTGCCGGGCATCATGTATCTCGGCGGTATTGCCGGCCTTGCCGGGGCCTTTCTGTACGAGTCCTCGGCCGCCGTTCCCGTGCCGCTCGCCGGTCTCCTGATCGCCCTGCTCTGCGCGCTGGCCGCGTCCATGCTCGGCGGGCTTATCTACAGCTTCCTGACGATCACGCTGCGCGCCAACCAGAACGTCACCGGCCTTACGCTGACCATCTTCGGTTCGGGTGTGGCAAACCTCTTCGGCGGCGCGATGAACAAAATGGCGGGCGGCGTCGGCCAGATTTCCGTCGCGGCGACGAGCGGCGCGTTCCGTGCAACGCCGCCCTTCCTCTCGGGTCTCGGGGTTTTCTCTGGTCTCGGCTTTATGGCCTATCTCGCCATTATCCTCGCGATCCTTTCAAGCCGGTTCCTCAACCGGACGCGCAGGGGCCTGAATCTCCGCGCGGTCGGCGAAAACCCCGCAACGGCCGACGCCGCGGGCGTCAGCGTGACAGGCTACAAATACCTCGCGACCTGCGCGGGCGCCGCGATTACCGGACTGGGCGGTCTTTATTACATCATGGATTATATCAAAGGCACCTGGGCCAACGACGGCGGCATCGAGAAGCTCGGCTGGCTCGCTGTCGCACTCGTCATCTTCGCCCGCTGGAAGCCGCTCCACGCCGTCTGGGGCTCTTACCTCTTCGGCGTGCTGTTCTGGCTGTATCTCTATATCCCCGGCGTCTCGCTCGACCGCTCGTCGCAGGAGATCTTCAAAATGCTGCCCTATATCGTTACGATCCTCGTGCTTGTCGCGGTGTCGATCAAAAAAAGCCGCGGAAACGAGCCGCCCGCAAATCTCGGGCTGCCGTATTTCCGCGAGGAGCGATAGGCTGCCCCCGGCAATTATCGCCCGCCTTATATTGACGCTATCAATGTAAAGAATCCGCTTGAAAAAAACTCCGCGATGTTGTAAACTGAAGCCAGCCGCACACCGCTTTTTGAGAGAGACGGAGGATTGATATGGGCTACGATTACGCTTATAACTTTGACTATGGCATTTGGAACGATCTTTGGCGGTTTTCTGTGAGGGCGTCTTTTATCAGTTTTCTGATCGGCGCGCTGGTGACCGTTTCTTTCTGGTTTCTGTTTCAGAAGGCGGGCGAGCCCGGTTGGGCGGCTGTCGTTCCTTTCTATAACGTTTACGAGCTGTTTAAGATCACCTGGGGCAACGGCTGGTTTTTTCTGCTCCTGCTGATTCCGCTGGCTAATTTTGTTATTTTGATTATCACTTGGGTGAAGCTCGCCAAGGCTTTCGGCAAGGGCGGCGGCTGGGCCTGCGGGCTGATTTTCCTCAGCGCTGTTTTTCTGCCCATCATGGCTTTCAGCGAGAATATTGTTTACGTCGGCGCTCCGGGAAAAGAGCCGCCGTATAACGCGGGCTGCGGGGCGAATGGCTATCAGCAGCAGGCTTATCAGGACCCTTACGCCCGGCAGGGCTATCAGCAGCCTCCTTATCAGACGCCGCAGCAGCAAAACAGCAGCCAGCGGAGCGCCCAGAACTCCGAATATTTCTATCAGCAGGGCACGGCGCCCTCCTCCGGCGCAAAATTCTGCGCCGGCTGCGGCGAGGCCCTCGACGACGGTGCAAAGTTCTGCTCCAAATGCGGAAGGCCCCGTCAGTAACCCGGCGTTGTATAAAACCTGCGAAAAGGGGCCGCTGCAATTTTTTCTTTTGCGGCTGCCCCATTAAGCTTATTACAGAAGCTGGAGAAAAGCATGGAAAAACACCGCATTTTCGATATCCTGCGCGAGGTCGAAAACGGAAAGCTGCGCGCCTCCGAGGCGCTGGCGCAGCTTCGGCTCGAGCCCTTCGAGGACCTCGGCTACGCCAAGGTCGACCATCACCGTTCGATAAGGCAGGGCGCCGCTGAGGTCATCTACGGGGCCGGAAAAACGCCGGAGCAGATCGACGGCATCGTCGCGGCGATGCGCAGGGCCGGGCAGAAAACTATTCTGATCACCCGGATGGCAAAAGAGGCCGCGGAGCTTGTCGCAAAAAATCACCCGCTCAAATACTGCGAGCTGGGCAGCGTCGGCATTGCAGGCGAAATGCACGCTAAGGACGGCGACGGGAAAATTGTGATCGCCACCGGCGGTACGAGCGACATGCCGGTCGCCGAGGAAGCCGCCCTGACGGCGGAGGCTCTCGGCAACGAGGTCTCCCGGCTTTACGACGTTGGCGTCGCGGGCATACACCGCCTGCTGTCCAGACTCGAGCTGATCATGGACGCCCGCGTCATCGTCGCCATCGCCGGCATGGAGGGCGCGCTGGCCAGCGTCATCGGCGGGATGGTCGATTGTCCGGTGATCGCCGTCCCGACCAGCGTGGGCTACGGCGCCTCCTTCGGCGGCGTTTCGGCCCTGCTCTCGATGCTCAATTCCTGTGCCAGCGGCGTTTCCGTCGTCAACATCGACAATGGCTTCGGCGCGGGCTATCTGGCGAGCATGATCAACCATATGGGGCGCCTGTAATGCGGATACTCTACTTTGATTGCGGCATGGGCGCAGCCGGGGACATGCTCTCCGCCGCCCTGCTGGATACGCTTGACGAGCCGCAGAGCTTTGTCCGGGACTTCAATGCGCTCGGCATACCGGACGTGAGCCTGACGCTTGAGGAAACGGAAACCGCCGGGATACGCGGCTTGCGCCTGCATGTTCGGGTAAAAGGACACGAAGAGGGCCCCGGCCGGCCGGAGCACGTCAGTCGGGTCTGCGGACATGAACATCGGGGCTTTGAAGCGGTCATGGAGCTGATAAACGGCCTTCCGCTTTCCGCGGCGGCCCGAGAAAACGCGCGCGCGGTCTACCGCGCGATCGCCGAGGCGGAGGCGCGGGTTCACAACAGGCCGCTTTCGGAGGTCCACTTCCATGAGCTGGGTTCGCTCGACGCCGTGGCCGACATCGTGGCGTTCTGCCTGCTCATCGAAAAGCTTGCCCCGGATGCGGTGTACGCCTCGCCCGTGCACGTCGGCAGCGGCTGTGTCCGCTGCGCCCACGGTGTGCTGCCTGTCCCCGCGCCCGCGACGGCGGAGCTGTTGCGCGGCATCCCAAGCTACGGCGGCGAGATCACGGGCGAGCTCTGCACGCCCACCGGCGCGGCACTGTTGCGGCACTTCGTCAAAAGCTTCGGTCCCCAGCCGCTCATGTCCCCGGACGCCGTCGGCTACGGCGTCGGGAGCAAGGTCTTTCCCAGAGCAAACTGCGTCCGCGCGCTTCTGGGCGAAAGCGGCGCTTCGGAAGAAACGGTCGACGAGATCAGCTGCAACCTGGACGATATGACCGGTGAGGCCATTGGGTTCGCAATGGAAACGCTGCTTGAAAACGGCGCGCTCGACGTCTTTACCGTGCCGATCGGCATGAAAAAGTCGCGTCCCGGCGTGAAATTCTGCTGCCTGTGCCGGCCCGTCGATACCGAAAGGCTCTCCGCGCTCATGCTTCGGCATACCACCAGCCTGGGCGTGCGTATTGCCCCGCTGCGGCGCATAACGCTCGACCGCGGCTTCGGCGCCGCTCAGACCCCTTACGGACCTGTCCGTGTCAAAACCGCGGGCGGCGTTTCCAAGCCCGAATACGATGACCTCGCCAAAATCGCAAAAGCGCACGGCCTGACCCTTGCGGAAGCGGCCGCGCTTTTGAAAGAACCCTCTCTGTGAAACGAAAGGCGGATTCCCATGGAAACACTCGAAGAAAACTACGAAGCCCTGAAAACGGCGCTCATCGGTTACGGAAGGGTCGGCGTCGCCTTTTCCGGCGGCGTCGATTCGACTCTGCTGCTGAAGGTCGCCCACGACGTTCTGGGCGGCAACGCCGTCGCTCTGACCGCTGCCCAGCGCTCGGTCCCCGGCTTTGAAATGAAGGAAGCCGCCGATTTCTGCGCGGCCGAGGGCATCCGCCACATCGTCTGCACTATCAACGAGCTGGCGGTCGATGCGTTTGTCCGGAACCCGCCCGACCGCTGCTATTACTGCAAAAAAAACGTTCTGTCCAATATCGGCAGAGCCGCGGCCGAGCTGGGCATCACCCACATCCTCGAGGGCACGAACGCCGATGATCTGGGCGATTTCCGTCCCGGGCGCAGGGCGATAGAGGAATACGGCGCTTTGAGCCCCCTGCTCGACGCGGGACTGACAAAGGCCGAGATCAGGACGCTTTCAGAGCGCCTGGGGCTTCCCACCTGGGACAAGCCCTCCTATGCCTGCCTGGCCTCCCGCATAGCCCGCGGCGAGCCGATCACCGAGGACAAGCTTCGCATGATTGAAGTGGCTGAGGGCTTCCTGATGGCGCGCGGCATACGCCAGATGCGTGTGCGCGTGCATGGTGACCTCGCCCGCATCGAGGCCCTGCCCGAAAGCATTGCGAAAATCGCCGAGCCGGATTTCAGAGAGGCCCTGACGAAAAAATTCAAGGCGCTGGGCTTCCGTTATATCTCACTCGATCTCGAGGGCTATAAAACCGGAAGCATGAATCCGCACGGCGCCGCAGCCGGGTGAGAACCCTGCCCGTCTCGCCCGCATACTATATCATAGGGTATATGATCTGCTCAAGGAAGGACGCCGTATATGGTAGACGCGCTGCTCTATGCCTGCGCGGGCACGGGCTTCACTTTTTTGCTGACGACCCTGGGGGCCGCCATGGTTTTCTTTTTCCGCCGTACGTTGAAGGCGCACATACAAAAGGTTTTTCTCGGCTTTGCCGCCGGGGTTATGATCGCCGCCTCGGTGTGGAGCCTCCTTCTCCCGGCCATAGAGCTGGCGGAGGCCGCGGGCCGGCCGGGCTGGCTCCCCTCGGCGGCCGGCTTCATGCTCGGCATCGCTTTTCTCTACGGGCTCGACCGCCTGATCCCCCACCTGCACCCTGTTGCCGGCCTGCAGGAGGGCCTGAGCTCCTCGATGAAGCGCACGTCCCTGCTGGTCCTGGCCGTCACGCTCCACAATATTCCCGAAGGCATCGCCGTCGGCCTGTCCTTTGCCCTCGCGGCTCAGGCGGGCGGCAGTCCCGCGGCCTACGCTTCGGCCGTCGCCCTGGCGCTGGGCATCGGCATACAGAACTTCCCGGAGGGCGCGGCGATTTCTTTGCCGCTCCGGCAGGAGGGCCTGAGCGCCGGCAGAGCCTTCCTGTTCGGCAGCCTGTCCGGCATTGTCGAGCCTGTGTTCGGTATTCTCGCCGTGCTGATTGCGGGCGCTGTCTCGCCCTACATGCCCTGGCTGCTTTCCTTTGCCGCGGGCGCCATGATGTATGTCGTCGTCGAGGAGCTGATACCTGAGGCCCATCTCGGCGAACATTCCAATATAGGCACACTGGGGGTCATGCTCGGCTTTGTCGTGATGATGGCGCTGGACGTTGCGCTCGGCTGACGCCGCATGACCGTTCCTTTCCGTCGGCAAATCAATAAGGCGTGCCTCTCATGGGTTTTCCGAACCCATGAGAGGCACGCCTTCCTATTCGCTGTAAGATCAATTCCGTCTGTTCCTGCCAACGAGCAGCAGAAAATGGAAAAGCTGGGCGACCGAAACGGCCAGCGCCGCTACATAGGTCATCGCCGCGGCTCTGAGCACCTTGCGCGAGCCGCCGAGCTCTTTGTCCGAAAGCAGGCCCAGACCCTCGATCGCCGCCAGGGCGCGCGCGCTTGCGTTGAATTCGACCGGCAGCGTAACGAGCTGGAAAACGACGCAGATCGCAAAAAACCAGATGCCCAGATAGGCGACGTTGATGAACAGCTGCCCGTAATAGCTCAGGATGACGCCGAGAATGATCAGCGGAACGGCGATTTTCGAGCCGAGATTCGTCACCGGGATGATCGCCGCGCGCAGCCTGATCGGGCCGTAGCCCGCGGCATATTGCAGGGCGTGCCCCACCTCGTGCGCCGCGACGCCGACCGCGACGGTCGAAGTCCCGTCGTAAACGCTCTCGGACAGACGGACCACATTCGTCTTCGGATCGTAGTGGTCCGTAAGCGAGCCTTTGACACGTTCGATCCGCACCGCGGTCAGGCCGTTTGCGTAAAGCACGCGCTGAGCGGCCTGCGCCCCCGTGATACGCGAGGCCGAAAGCTGGCGGCTGTATTTCCTGAAGGTCGACTGCACGCCGGCGCTTGCGAGCAGCGAGAGCAGCAGCGCAGGCAGCACGAGATAGTAATATGTCGGGTCGAAAAACATCGGTATCCTCCTCCGTGCGCCGGCGCGGTCTCCGGCCGCCGTATGATCATATTACACCAGCCGCGGCGGATATTCATCAAATTTCTGTTAATTCCTCCGGGCGCGGACTCAGAACTCCTCGTAAACGTCCGGGTCCTGGTTTTTGAGCCTGCCGTCCGGCCTGGTCAGGGCGTTTATCGCGGCCATCTCGTCCCCGGTCAGAACAAAATCGAACAGGCCGAGATTTTCACGCAGATGCTCGGGCGAGGCCGCCTTCGGAATAGGCAGGCTGCCAAGCTGGAGCTGCCAGCGCAGGATGACCTGTGCCGGGGTCTTTCCCTTAGCCGCCGCGATTTCCAGTATCGCCGGCTCCTGCCGCACGCGGCTGGCGCGGCCCAGCGGACTCCAAGCCTCCGTCACGATGCCGTGCGCCGCGTTCCATTCGCGCTGCTCCGGCTGGTTGAAATAAGGATGAAGCTCGATCTGGTCGATACAGGGCAGGACGCCGGTCTCTTTTTCCAGGCGCGCCATATGGTGCGGCTTGAAGTTGCATACGCCGATCGACCGTACCAGCCCGCGCTCTTTAACCGTGATCATGGCCTGCCAGGCCTCGAGATACAGCCCCGTAACGGGATTCGGCCAGTGGATAAGATAGAGGTCATAATAATCGAGCCCCGCCCTGTAAAGCGACTCCTCGACCGTGCAGATCGCCTCCTCGTACCTGTGGCGGCGGCCCGGGAGCTTGCTGGTGATGAAAAGCGCGCTTCTCGGCACGCCGCAGCGTTTGACGGCTTCCCCGACCATACCCTCGTTTTCATAATTGAAGGCCGAGTCGACCAGGCGGTAGCCGAGGCCGACCGCGTTCACGATCGTCTCGAGGCCCGCGGAGCCTTTCAGCATATAGGTTCCGAGGCCGACCGCGGGCAGGCGCGTCCCGTCGTTGAGCGCGATTTCCGGTATCAGGTTTGTCACGGCAGATCCCTCCTTGGCGTTCATACGGTAATATTTTTCTGCTTATCCAGGGGTTGTTTAAGAAATCGGCGCGGCAGAGCGGAAAATAGGGCCGTTAGACGGGCGCGATCGATTTCTTAAACAAGCCCTGGTATAATACGCGCCGTCTCCGTTTTCAAGGGACCGCGGCGCCGGTCCCGGGCGGCGGGCGGCATTGCGGCGCGCGGGTAAAAATTTTTCCCGGAAAATGCCTGTTTTACGCCTTTCCTTCGGCCTGT
>JAISDV010000051.1 GCA_031264545.1 Oscillospiraceae bacterium
GGGCGTAGTCGGCGCGGCGGCCGACAGCGAAAATGTTTATGCCGAGCTTATCAGCGACGGCGTGCATGTGCACCCGTCTATGGTGCGCGCGGCGTTCAAGCTGTTTGGCAGGGACCGCATTATCCTGATAAGCGACACGATGCGCGCCGCCGGCATGGCGGACGGCGAATACACCCTCGGCGGGCAGACCGTCCGGGTCGGGGGAAAGCGTGCAACGCTCGAAGACGGCACGATAGCGGGCTCGGTCACAGATCTGATGGCCTGCATGGTGACGGCGGTTTCCTTTGGTATCCCGCTCCACGACGCGGTTACGGCCGCCGCCGTCAATCCGGCGAAGGCGCTCGGCATTTATGAGCGCTGTGGCAGCCTGGACGCCGGAAAAGCGGCGAATATCGCCGTTCTGGACGGTGAGCTGCGGCTTAAAGCCGTCATTTTCAGGGGCAAGCTCATCTCCGGCGCGCTTTGATAAACGCTTGTCTTTTGCTTTATATAAGGAATTAGAATATTGGGGTCTGTTAGGAGTGGAATATCAGGAATTCAAAAAACAAAAACTAAATGAGACTTTGAAGACTGTCCCCTATAGGGATTAGCACATCGCACTTAGCGGCAAAGAAAGCGTATTATAAGCTTTCTTTGCCGCTGTATAGCCTTGAAAATGGTTTGTCTCAATCTGTAATAAAGTTTACTTTATCCGCCGTAGTTTTTCGTCTTGCCGCGCCGCGCGGCCGTCGGCAGGACCTTGCGTCAGCCGATCAAATTCTCCATAAACCTATGCAGCATAGCAGCGACCTCCGCTCTCGTTGCGTCGGTTTTCGGATCGATCACGCCGCCGCCGAGCCCTTGGATGACGCTAAGCTTGTACAGGGTCTGGATCGGATCCTTTGCATAATCGGAAATCTGAGCCTCATCCGTGAAGATGATATGCTGCTCCGTTACCGGCCTGTCGAGCCCCGCGTAACGCATATACCGATGGAGGATCGCGGCTAGCTGTTCACGTGTCACCGAATCGGCTGGGCCGAAGTGCGTCGCGTCATAGCCCTCCACAATCCCATTCTGCGCCGCCCACGCAATCGCGTCAGAATACCACTGTCCGAGCGGAACATCCGCGAAACCGGTCGTATTGGCCCCTTTCGCCGGCGCGTCGAGCCTGAACAGGACCGTTACCAGCATGGCCCTTGTCATGGGCAGCCGCGGGGAAAATGTTGCCGCGCCTGTTCCCTCAAACAACCCGTTGTCATAGACATACGCCACATCGTTATAGAACCAGTCGCTCTTCAAAACGTCCGTAAATGGGAACGCCTCGTCGTCTGCCGGACTGCCGCTCCCGCCGCCGCCGGCCGGGCTCGCGGTGCGCGTCACCGTGACAGGCGTGACGGTTACGCCGCCGCCTGTTTGCGTGGTGAGGATATAGACGGTATATGGGACGCCCGCTTCCGTCAAATCCGGAACGACAACGCGCAGGAGCGTTTGCGCGGGAATAAGACCCGCTAAATGTGCGGCAAGCGCGTTTTCGTCTATTTCAAACGCCGCGGAATCGCCGGTGACAGTGATTCCCGCGCTCAAGTCAGCGAGTGCGTATTCCCCGCCACCATAAGTATAACTCAGCGCTTCCGGTCCGTCCGCCGGCAGAGCCTGCCAGGACAGGTACGGATATGAGGCACCCTCGGCTATCCGCCATTCCGACGAACTGAAATTCCAATTGTCGTAAGCGCCGCCTGTCAGCATATCGGCTGTCGGCAGTCCGGCGGCGACCGTGTTCCTCAGATAATCCTGATAATACTCCCAAGTCTCATCCTGCGGCGCATTTCCTATGGCGCCGGCCTGTCCGCTCAGAATCTCGTCATAATAGCAGTACCAAATCAAAGCGCCGTCCGAATAATAGTGCTGTCCGGCAAAGCCGCCTACGTCTTCGCCGGTTCCGATGACCTGCCCGATCGCGTAACAACGGCTAACGTACGCGTCCAAATCGTTGTCACCCACAAAGCCGCCAACCGGCTCGCTGCCGGCGACATTTCCGATGGTATAGCTATTGACAACGTCGGCGTCGCCAATGTATCCTGAAAAGCCGCCTACGGAGTTGTTGCCGGTTACATTCCCGATGGAATAACTGGCGGTGACATGGCCGTCTGCAATATATCCGACAAAGCCGCCCACGCTCTTTTCTCCGGTCACGGTTCCAAGGGCGCTGCTATTGGCGACGTCAGCGTCGTCCATATATCCTGCAAAGCCGCCCGCATAGTCGCCGCCTGTCACGTTCACGGCGGCGCGGCACCCGGATACGTCTAAGAATTCTATCTCACCGGCAAATCCGCCTACCCGACTGGAACCAAAGACCTCGCCCGCGCCGGTCACGGAGCAATTGAGGACAAGCGTTTCCCTCCCGTAGCCGATAAGTCCGCCGGCATAAGCCCGACCGATGATGCCGTCTTGGCCCAGCACAACGGAGATATCCTTCAGCGCCGCATATTCCACATAGCCGAACAGACCAACGCCGTCCATATCCGGGCGATCGATCGTCAAGCCGGATATCGTGTGGCCGCCGCCGTCAAGCCCGCCGACAAACGGCGTCTCTGCGGTTCCGATCGGCAGCCAGCCTTTCGTGCCGTAGCTTTCTTCCAGGTAGCTTTCCAGATCGATGTCCGCGCCAAGCCGGAAATACGCGCCCGCCCCGGACAGAATGCAGCGTATGCTATCCAGCTCCCGAGCCGTCTCGATCAGATAAGGCGCGTCCTCGGTTCCGGAGCCGGCTCCAAACAGCAGGGACTCGTCCACTCCGCGCAGCTTGGGGTAATCGCCCGGAACGCCGATCCATCTGCCGGCAAAGTCGAAGCCCGCCAGCTTAGCCGGGTCCTGAATATCTTCTGTAGATAAAGGCACTGAGACGTCACTGGCGGCGTTATGCCAGGCCCCCAATTTATCAGAGTCGTAATAACACTGACTGAAAACAGCGGGATTGTTATTATGCCTTCCGGCGAACGGGCCGATAAAATCACGTTCGGTTTCATCAGTCGTTATCGTGCCGGCGGCGTAGCAAGCTGATATTGATGCATTGCTGCTTTCCACTTCGCCCACAAAGCCGCCGACCTCCTCGAGACTGCCGCGCTTTCCGGTCACATCCGCGAAGGTGTAACACGAGGTGATCTCGGTATTTCCCTGTAAGTAACCGACAAAGCCTCCGGACTGAACCCCGCTGTTTGTTCTGGACTCGACCGCTACAGCCTCCCGAACGGCACTGCAGGCGATTCCGGCGTTACCCTTGACCGAGCCGGCGAAGCCTCCGACTCTGCTATTTTCAGCGCTTATGTAGCTGACACCGGAAACGACGCTGTGTGTGATCTCGCCGCCTTCCATCAGTCCGACAAAGCCGCCGACCTGCGTGCTGCCGTCAACCGTCGTGCCGTATACGCGGCAGCCTTCGATCGTTCCGCCGCTCATATGTCCGACAAAGCCGCCGGTGGCCTCGCCGCCGGTGCTTGAAAAGCCGACGACACCCGTGAAGGAGCAGTCCGTGACCAGACTGTCGCCCTTTATCTGGCCGGCAAAGCCGCCGACCCGCTTATAGCCGGCCACATTACCGGAAACATGAACATTGCTGATGACAGTACTGCCCTCGATCAGGCCGGCCAAGCCGCCGGTATACGATTGCGTTCCTCTTAACGTAATTTGGCTGATTTCCAGCCGGAGGTTTTTGATTTCGGCATTGCCCGCAACGCGGCCGAACAGCCCGGCGTAGTCAGCGGTGGTGTCTGTCGCCAGGCCGGAAATCGTGAAACCGCCGCCGTCGAGCTTGCCCTGAAACGATTTGGTCCTGCTGAGAGGCGTCCAGTTAGCGTACCCAGCGCTTCCCAAATCGATATCGTTCCCAAGTCTGAAGTATTCATTCTTATGGTTCGCATCACCTAAGGCGGCAAGCTCGGCCGCCGTTTCAATGATGTACGGAGAGACCTGCGTACCGTCGCCTCCGGCGGCCTCCGCTGTGGGCGCGAGCCCGAACGCCAGCGCTAGGGAAAGTAAAACCGAAAGCGCCAGATACGCCGCCGAAAACGCGGAGAGGATTTTGTCGTCTTCATAAATATCTCCTGTATAATTGGTATTTGTCCACTTGACGCGCGGCTCCGCCCGCCAAATGATATCTTTCGTACCACATTACTGCTGACGCCTGCTCAACAATGTACTAAATGAGCAAAATCATGTTCCGAATTTCAGAAAATCGCAGTTCCGTGTCCAATTAAGTATTTTGAAAACAAGCCTGCCGTGCTTCCCATGGTGCGGCACTCGGGCCGCTATGCGCTTCGCGCTGTGAATTCAGGCTCTTACTCCGCGCGCAGCAGGCCCACCGCCACATCGTTGACATTGGTTCCGGTGGGCCCGGTGAAAATTAGGCCGCCAACAGCCAATAGCGCGGGATAGGCGTCGTTATCGGCCAGCACGTCGTAAACGCTCAGGCCCTTTGCGCGCAGGGAAGCAAGGGTCCTGCCGTCCGCGTAGCCGCCGGCGGCGTCAGTCGGGCCGTCGCTTCCGTCGCTGCCGACGCTGAAGATGGCGGCGTTCAACCCTTCGAGACCCTCCGCGGCGGCAAGGGCCAGCTCCTGATTGCGGCCGCCTCTGCCCTTGCCGCTCAAGCGGACGACCGTTTCCCCGCCCGCAAGATAGGCCAGCCTGCGGCCGTCGGCCGCATGGGTCCGCAGGATGGCGGCAAGAAAGCTGCCCGCCTCCCGCGCCTGACAGCTCAGGCGGTCTGTCAGCAGGACCGTTTCATAGCCCAGCCGCCGGCAAGTCCCGCCGGCGGCGTCGCACAGCTCGCGGACGCTGCCGGTGATCCGCGTTTCCACATTCTCCAGTATTTTGGGCGTCTCCTGCCCCAGCAGAGCCATCGCTCCGGCGGAGAGGCGCAGGCCGTACTTTTTCACAATTGCCAGCGCCTGCTCGCAGCTGCTCTTGTCCGCGCAGGCCGGCCCGGAGGCGATCATGTCCAGCGGGTCGCCGAGAATATCGCTGAGCACCACGGAGAAAACCCGGGCCGGCGCGCATAGCTGCGCAAAGCGTCCGCCCTTGACGGCGGAGAGACGCTTGCGTATGGTGTTTATCTCCACGATGTCCGCTCCGCTGGCCAGCAGCTGCTGCGTAAGCGCCTGCAGCTGTTCGCTGGGAATCAAAGGCTTTTCAAACAGCGCGCTGCCGCCGCCCGACAGCAAAAACAGGACCGTATCCCGTTCGCCCAGGCCAGCGATCAGTTCCAGAGCCGCCTGTGTTCCGCGGAAGGAATTTTCATCCGGTACCGGATGCCCTGCCTCGAAACAGGAGAAATTTGCGATTTTGCCCATCACGTGGCCGTATTTTGTCACAACCACGCCGGCCTCTATGCGGCTGCCCAGAGTGTCCGCCGCCGCACCTGCCATCCGCCAGGCGGCTTTGCCCGCGGCCACCAGCACAATACGGCCGGGGAAGGTCCTGTTCTCCAGCGCGCGGCGCACCGCCGCGTCCGGCTGCACAGCGCGCAGCGCGGCGGCGATAATCTCGTCGGCATCCTGCCGCAGCGTCGTTGCTTCCGTCATACTTATGACCCTTCCTTTCGTTGCACTTCAGACACAAACCTGATGTAACACTTTGAGGAATATGTTGCCTTAGCTTTTTTATAGTTGGCCCGCGGCAAACTATAAAAACTGCGCGGTGCGTCCCCGCGCCGCGGCTTAGATCCAAGCGCATGCGCACGCAGGGCGCACATGCGTGCAAAATAATATAGTTCCGCAGAAACTATTTTTTTCCAGTATAGCATAAATTTTGCCGAATTCTAAAAAAGTCGTAAACGCACAAAATTTGCCGCGCAGGCCACCGTTCAACCGAGCCAACGGCATAAGGCCATATCGACGCGGCCGTCGGGCAAAAATGCCACTCTTTCGGCTTCGAGAAGGGCTCTGCGCATATCCGCGCAAATACCGCCCGCAATAGCGCCGTCCTTCATGACCACCCTCTGCCAGGGCAAACCGTCAGGGCAGCACCGCAGGGCCCACCCGACCTCCCGCGCCGACCGGGGCCGTCCCAGCATGCGCGCGAGCTGGCCGTATGAGACCACGCTTCCATAGGGTATTTGTTCCACAAGGCCGTATACCTGTTCAAAAAACGGATTCAAGCTGGCTTCTCCCCAATCAAGCGTTCAAGCAAACAGCAGACCTCCACATGCGCGGTTCTCGGGAACATGTCCACGGCCTGTCCGCGTTTCGGGCGGTAGCCCAGCTCCGCAAAGCGCTTGAGGTCTCGGGCAAGGGTCGCCGGGTCGCAGGAAACGTAAACGACGCGCGCGGGCGACATACCGGCGATCTCGTCGATCAGCGCGGGAGAGAGCCCCTTGCGCGGCGGGTTGATGACGACCGCGCCGGGAGTAATGCCCCTTGCGGCGAGCGCCTTTGCCGCGCCGGCCGCGTCGCCGAGGAGGAATTCGACATTTTCAACGCCGTTTGCCCGCGCGTTGGACCGCGCGTTCCGGACGGCGGCCTCGGCGCTTTCCGCGCCGTAGACAAATTTTGCGTTCCGGGCGAGACAAAGCGTAATCGTCCCGATGCCGCAGTAGAGGTCGAGCACGGCGCCGGACCCGTCCGGTCCGGCATAGTCCAGCGCGAGACGATAGAGCTTTTCGGCCTGCCGGGGATTGATCTGGTAAAAGCTCTGCGGGGAGATGCGGAAACGCAGGCCCAGCAGCGTGTCCTCGATAAATTCGTTACCCCAGAGCGCATGAAGGTCCCCGGCGAGCACCGTGTTGCCGCGCGTCCGGTTGACGCACAGCGCGATACCCGTGAGCTCGGGGCAGGCCGCCCG
>JAISDV010000091.1 GCA_031264545.1 Oscillospiraceae bacterium
CTGGCGCACTGGAGGTTATTTATGAAAGCAACAGGTATCGTACGCCGGATTGACGATCTCGGCAGAGTCGTCATACCGAAGGAGATCCGCCGCACCCTGCACATTCGCGACGGCGACCCTCTGGAAATTTATACGGAAAAAAACGGAGAGGTTATTTTCAAAAAGTATTCCCCCGTGGGCGAGCTGTCTGATTTTGCGGCGCAGATCTGCGAGGCGCTGTATAAAACGGGCGAATGTGTTTCCGCTGTCTGCGACAGGGACACGGTCATCGCCTGCGCCGGGGTTCCTAAAAAGGAGCTTGTTGACAAGCGGCTGAGCGGTGGACTGTCTGAAATCATGGATTCCCGTAAGCTTTACACCGCCGCCGGGAAAACGGAACTGCCCCTTGCGGAGGGCGAGAGCATTCTTTGCGTTTCGGTCGCCGCGCCGATTGTCACCGAGGGCGACGTTATGGGCTGCGTGGCTTTCGCGGCAAAACAGGGCGCACCTGAGCCGAATGAGGTCCAGGTCAAGCTTGCCACGGCTGTCGCAAGCTTCCTGGGAAAACAGATGGAGGGCTGAGGCGTTCTTCCCGCCCAACAGAATAAAAAATAGTTTCTGCGAAACTATTTTTTACGCGCATGTGCGCACTCTGTGCGCACGCGCTTGGATTTTATGCCGCGGCGCGGATCGCGCCGTATGGCGTTTTATAGTTTGCCCGTGGCAAACTATAAAAAAGCGCCGCCGTAAAGCCTTCGTGCCGCGGCGGCGCTTTATTTCGCCATCCGGGCCATGGTACAATAGCCGTAAGCGGTCATGATACGCCGGCTCCAACACGCCCAGCACCACGGCGCGCCTACGGCCTGTCTCGCTGTGAATACAGGTTCCCGATAATATTTTTTCTCTTCGCAAATAAATCCGGGCCGCTTCTTCGTCTAATAGGTGACTGCAACGGCCCGGGAAGGAGAAAACGCTTGAACGAAAACGAATTCGCCGCAAACATCCAGGATATGAGGAGCAGGCTCTACCGCACCGCGTATTTGTATCTCGGCTCCGAGGCGGACGCGCTCGACGCCGTAGACGAGGCGGTCTACAGGGGGTTGCTGTCCATAAAGCGGCTCCGCCGGCCGGAGCTTCTGCGCACGTGGATGACGCGGATACTGATCAACGCCTGCAAGGACGAGCTGCGGCGGAAAAAGCGCGTGGTCCTCGTGCCGGCACTGCCGGAGAGCGCCGCCGCGGAATTTGACGCACTGCCGATCAGGGACGCGGTGCTGCGCCTGCCGGCCGAGCTGAAGGCGCCGGTCATCCTGCGTTATTTCTCCGGGCTGACGATCGCCGAGACCGCCGGGGCCCTCGGCATCCCGCAGGGCACGGCGGCAACCCGCGTCCGGCGCGCGCTGCGCGTGCTGAGGCTTGAATTATTGGAGGAGGAAACGGCAAATGAACCGAAACGATGAATACAGACAGCTCCTCGACGCGCTGGAGGACACTCCACTGAAGCTGGATTTTACCCTCGAGCGGGCCCTGGCGCGCCGGAAAAGCCGGATGAAGCAAAAAAAGCGCCGGGCCGTGCTTGCGCCCGTCAGCTTCCTTGCCGCCCTCGCGGCGGTCTTCGTCCTGCTGGTGAACGTCTCGCCTGCCTTCGCCTACGCGGCGGGGCGTATTCCCGTCCTGCGCGAGCTCGCGCGGTTTGTGGCGCTCTCGCCCTCGCTCTCGGCGGCGGTGGAAAACAAATATGTTCAGCTCGCCGGTCTTGAAAAAACGCAGGACAGCGTTACTGCGCGGATCGAATACCTCATCGTCGACCAGAAGCAGCTCAATATCTTTTTTACGCTCTCTTCAGATATCTATGAAGGCCTGACAGCGAGCCCCGACATCAGCGGGGCGGACGGGAGCAGTCTCGAGGGTTTCAGCGTGGTATATAGTGACCCGGGTGAAACAAACGATCATCTGCGAAAGATCACGGTCGATTTTTCAAAGGGAACCATGCCGGACACCCTGATGCTTACCTTGCGGGTCCATCCATCCCGTTTTTCCGAAAACGGTGAGACGGCGCCCGCTCCCGCGTCCGATTTGGAACATGATCTCTTCTTTGGGACGGATCCGGCACAGCCGGAAGTGCTCACCCGGATTGCCTTCACGCTGCGTTTTGACCCCGCCTACACGGCCGCGGGCGAGATCCTCACGCCCGGCCGTGAATTTACGCTCGACGGGCAGACGTTCACGCTCGTCTCCGCGGAAATTTACCCGACGCATATGCGTTTCACCCTCGACGACGACGAAAGCAATACCGCATGGCTCAAGGGCC
The DNA here is from genome assembly GCA_031264545.1 of Oscillospiraceae bacterium. Lineage (GTDB taxonomy): Bacteria > Bacillota > Clostridia > Oscillospirales > Oscillospiraceae > UBA2658. Next base: position 2,291 of record JAISDV010000091.1, read on the forward strand.
TGGATTTCTACGTGGAAAATGCGCGGGGCGAGCGCTTTGAAAGCATCGCGAACGGCATAACGGGCTACGGCCGTGAGGACGGCCTGATGATAGAAACTTTCATGCTCGAAAGCGCTTTCTTTTCGGAGAGCGCACGGCTGACCCTGCACATTACGGGCGCGGCCTGGCTCGACAAGGACATGGAAAAGCTCCGCCTCGATTTGGCTTCCGTCCGCGCCGAGACGCTGCCAGAGGGTGTGGCACTCGTCTCCGCGGAGGAGCGGGATGAAGGGTGGCTGCTTAAATTCACCGCGACTGAGTTTGAAGAAAATCACAGCTATCAAGTCTGGGACTCGCATTACTACGACGCGCAGGGCAGCAGATATGATATCATGAGTATGTCCGCCGGTTTCGCCGACGCGACCTACTCGGGGGACGACTCGAGCGGGCCGCCTGAAAGCGTCTTCGACGTCACACTCCCGCTGAAGGATTATCCCTATGACGAGGTCTGGCTTTGCCCCGTGTTCTCCCGCAGGACGACGCTGAATACGCCCGTCAGCGTCCCAAT
>JAISDV010000072.1 GCA_031264545.1 Oscillospiraceae bacterium
CTTCAACCGTATTCGGAAAATCTTTGCCGTAAATTGCCTTGTATTTATCGAAAATCGTCTTATCCGCCGCATAATTTCGCGTCCCCTTATAGGCGGCCGCTTCCGCCGGATTGCTATCAACAAACGTTTCCTTCCAATCCCCATATTTCATATCACTCGGCACATAGTAGGTCTCGCCATCCGCCCCCCGCGCGGCCCGCTCCCCGTAATTGTCCTCAAAATAGGGCACAGTCGTCGTCCGGCACCAGGGATGAAACGGCGGCGCCGTCACGCCGGCCTCATATTCGGACATGGGAAGGACCTTCCCATCAAGGCTCTGGCACAATTCCGACGTATGGGAAGCCAATGTAATAAGGTGCAGACAAGCGACTGGAATGAGTCGGTTAGGGCGGAAAAATGGCGGGCGGCATAGGCTGAATGTGTCAATGGCATTTTAGCGCATGATTACCATCGCAGCTATGAGCGGCCGGGCATAGAACAAATCCCAACCGTCCATTTTGATGTTGCGGCCTTCCAGATAGAAAAGCGTGGAATCTGTACCGAGCATGGCGATATTAACCGGGAAATGGAAAGCGACAATCAGCGTTTACGGCATTTAAAGGCGCGTGAGGGAGCCGCGAATACCGAGCTGCCCAACCGCCGACTATATACAGGATATAAAGTTCAGGTTCATGATTGGGGCGCAAATTGCCGCCGGGTTTTTACGGCTCCGTGTCATATGGCACAAAGCGCACAGCATATAAGCTGCTTTCAAGGTGATATATGCCTCGCAGGTCGAAGGTGATTGAAACAGTGTTTATGTCGTCAGTGATTCTGATGTTGTCTTCGCCGGTAACGCCGTAGCCCAGACCCCATTGCGCATGGGGCAGACCGTCCTCGGTATATTGCGGGTCAGACATATCCGGTTCTGAGATGTACAGCTGCGCATCGGGCAGATAGTCTATAATCAACAGTTCGACATCCGCCCCGCCGTCGTCTTTATAAACCTCCCAATGCGAATCAATCACATTCGTTACGGTAAATTCTAAATCGCCGCGCGTAAACTCGCGTGCCATATACCGTCCGCGTTTTGAAAAAAAGTCCTCAATCGGGACCGCATAATTCGGCGGTCCTTGTGGACTGTCATCCGCTTCGGAATCATCGCCGATGTATGGGACAGAGAAATCATATACATCTTCATCGTTCTCTCCGGCGTCGGCCCAAGCCTTAAACTTGTACTCCCCATTACTATATAAAGCAGGCGTTACGCCATTGTCGATCATGCCCGAAATAAGCCTGCCGTCATTATCCAAAACGGCGGTAAAATCATTGTCAGATTTCCTGAGTATAAGCACGTAAGAGGAACCATCCTCTGTCAATAAATCGTAAGCTTGCCAATCAGTATGCATACCCGCTGTTATGGGATTGCTTGAATAAGCTAAGGTTTGATAGGAGACCCCGCAATCCGCAAGGCGTAATTCAATCTGCTTCGCTTGTTCTTGCGTGGCGCCCGTGATTTTCTGTAACTGCGATTGGGCATCTCCCGTTCTGTTCGCCGCAAATCCCACACTCAACACAGTCACCAATATCACTGCCGCAATAATCACTATTCGTGAATGCTTTTTGAAATTCAACACATTCTTCACCCTTTCCTTCATGCCGCCCTCTCCAAAAGCCAGCGGGCTGCCGTTTAGGATTTTCCGCTCCGACGCCACCCGAACCAGCGACAGGGAGTAAGCATTTTTAATATCGCCGCCCAGTTCTTTTATCACCCGCTCGTCGCAGGACATCTCCATATCCGCTCCCATCAGGATAAACGCCGCCCACGCCAGCGGATTAAACCAATGCAGACACAAGACAAAATAGGCGAGCATTTTGACGATATGGTCGTGCCGCCGAATGTGCGTCTGCTCATGCAGGACAATATAGCGGCGCTCCTCTCCGGAAAGCCCCGCCGGAATATAAATCTTCGGCCTGAAAAGCCCCATAACAAACGGTGTTTTCAGGCCAACAGCTTCATAGCTATTATCGCCGACATTTATCGCGCCGCGCAATCTGCGATGAAGCAAAGTAATGGATACGATGCTGTAAATCAGCATAATCGCCATACCAAAAATCCAGATACAGCAGCCGGCAGCAAGTCCTGTCTGCAACGGATTGGTGCTGCCAGCAGGCGTAACAGCGGGTAAGGCCGTGCTGACAGCATTATCAAGGACTGTAATTCCGCTGTCGATACGCGGAGCAGCTTGCATGGCTATGTCATGTGGGATTGGCGTGGAATTGAAGGGGAGCAGACTAAACGCAGCTTCCGGTGTAAAGGGAAACATCAGCCGAAAACCCGCTACCGCCCACAATGCGTAGGAAATGACTTTAGGCGCTTTTTTGAGAAGCAGCCGCGCAAGCATAACCGCCGCTATGACAAAGGCCCCTGTAAGGCTCATGTTGAGTACGGAAAGAAATATCTTCCCCACGGCTCAGCCCTCTTTATGCTCGGCAATCAGACGTATGAGTTCCTCCGCCTGTTTGCCGGACAGCTTTTTTCCCCCGATGAATGCCGCAAAAAAATACGGCAGCGACCCGCCGAAAGTGTCCTCCACATATCGGCGGCTCTGCTCTGACAGATACGCCTCGCGGGAGATCAGTGCCGACACAACGGCGTCCTCAACTTTGAAAAGCCCCTTGCTGCACAGGCGCTTAAGCACGGTATAGGTTGTGGACTTTTTCCATTTCATCACGTCCTGCGACAGCCGAACAAGCTCAGTCGAGTTCATTGGCGCGTTTTCCCAAATCAAGGCGGCAAACTTCGCCTCCGCATCCGCCAATCTATAATCAGCCATGAAATCACCTCTAAGACTACATAATGTAAACCTTAATTTCAGTTTACGCCATGTAGACCTGTTTGTCAAGGGTGATTTTTCTCTGCCCAAAAATTATTATTATGAAAAACATGTTAAGTTAAAGTGCTCCAAATCCAAGCGCGCAGCGTTATACACCCGACCCGTTCGCAATATTTCTTTGACAACTGGGCAGGTCTCATAAGGAAGCAAACGGCAAACGCCAATCCACAACAACATAGACAGCCAACAGGCAAGTGATGTATAAATAAGCAGCAACGTATTAAGCATAAATAAATTTCAGAATTAACCAATAAAATCATCATCTATGTCCGTCATAGTAAGTGTGAAAGGAGACCAGAGAGTGAACAAGGATGAACTACAGCTTAAGCTTGTCGCTTTGCGAAATCGTGATAGATCAGCATTGGAAGAAATCTACAATTATTTGAAAACCCCTGTTTATACGATTATCCTGCGTATCACTCAGGATAAAACGTTATCAGAGGACATCCTACAGGAGGTTTTTATCAAATTATATCAGTTGCCGCCAACACCTCCGATCAAAAATCCTCGCGCTTATATATTCCAGATGGCACACAATCTGGCAGTTGACAGCGTGAGGAAGCTGCCGCAATTTGCTGATTTGGATAGTATAGAGAACATTGTGTATCTCCCAACAGAAGATTTTTCAATGAAAATGGATATTGACCATGCTATGAAAACCCTGCCTTCGCAGGAATGCCAAATTGTGTCCCTACATATCAACGGTGAATTAAAATTTCGAGAAATTGCCGATATGATGGACATTCCGTTGGGAACGGTTCTCTGGAAATACCAAAGGGCCATAGGACGGCTGCGTTCTGTTTTATCCGGAGGTGCCTTATGAAAAAAATTATTGTGGTTTTAATGGTACTGATATGCATCTTGGCTATACCCGCCAATGCATTTGCAACGAGTGAAGTTTCCGAAGTTGATAAAAAGTTTTCAAATGTCGAAGAACTATTTGAATATTGGGAAACAAATGGATACCCTGATTATGTCGGAAGTGTTTACAGCACGGACGGCAACATGAACAATCTTACTGTTTTGCTTGTAAATGACGACGGGACTAAAGCAAATGAGATACGCGCTTTGCTTGCAGATGATTCTGGAGTTTCCTTTGGAAAGGCGCCTTTCTCACATAATGCGATGGAAACAGTAAAAAATGAAATCATTTCAAATCACTTAGGGAAAGACGATAAAGTATATAGTGTCGGCATAGGTTGGATTTCGGCAGATGGTGTAGTGATTGGCTTTGGAGAGAGCGGAAAAGAATCGAGAGTTGTTGTTTTTGTAGACGAGAGTATTTCAACGGATTATGCAAATAAGTTTTATGAACTTTATGGTGATATAGTTGTAGTAGCGGCAGGTGACGCTATAGTATATCAAAATCAAAATGCGGTTCCTGATAACAATTTATGGCTGTGGCTAACCTTTATGGTAATAATTTCCGTGGCTGCTATACTGTTTTTCAATCGAACGCGCTTCGTCTCGGCTATGCAAACAAATAAAGGTATTATTGTCACGCAATCCGTCCCCGTAAGCAGAAAGAAAACAATAGAAGCTATTAAGAATAGCGAGGTCACCCCAAGTGATGAAGTGTTCAATTCGGTTTTAAGCCAGATTGATAAAAAACAGATAAAACGATGCCCTCTAACGGAAGTATAAGCCGTTGTTTCGGCAGTTGAGCCATGTGTCCTGAAAGGTAGTGGGCGCAAAGGGGCTGCAGCAAAAGGGCCGAAGGAAGGACAGAGCCGAAGCGACTGCGAGAAGCAGACACAACGGCTCTGTTTTGGTATCATGGAGTTGTGAAAAACCAAAAACACCGAATGAATTATGACACGGACAAACGGAATGTACAACTAAAAATTGACGAGATAATTGCTGAAAAAGTCATACCGGCGGACGACAGTGTGCGGCTCTTAGACGAAACAACGGAATAGGACTACTCCGTTTGGCAGGCTTTTAGCCGGTCGTCTGGTCAGTGTTTCTCTTTTTCCCACAATTGCCGCTAAAAAAATTCGTTCCTGCCTGTTTTTGTTCATGAAATCGAGGCGTAGCTTTTTTTCCCTTTTGCTACAGCCCCTACGAGATTTCACAAAAGGCTTGACATTCCGGGCCTTATTGCATATATTATACATAGTAAATATATCTGATTAGTATAAATTAAAAGGAGCTGTCGGCATGGGTTCTTACACACATTTCGAGTCCGCCCTCATTCACGGCGGGATATACGGCGACAGGCAAACCGGCGCGGTAAACACGCCGATTTTCCAGACCGCCACTTATGAACAGGACGGTCTTGGCCGGAACCGAGGCTGGGAATATTCCCGTACCGGCAACCCGACGAGGGCCGCGCTCGAGGCCCTGATCGCCGAATTGGAGGGCGGCGCGCGCGGCTTTGCTTTCGCCTCCGGCATGGCGGCCATCACCGCCGTGCTGCACCTGTTCCAAAGCGGCGACAAAATCGTTATCCCCGGCAATGTCTACGGCGGCACCTTCCGGGTGCTGGACCGGGTATTCAGGCAGTTCGGGCTTTCCGCGGTTATTGCCGACACCACCGATCCGGCGGCTTTTCAGGACGCGCTGACCGACGATGTCAAGGCGGTCCTGATCGAAAGCCCCGCCAATCCGCTGCTGACCGTCACCGACATCCGGGCCTTGTCCGAGATCACGAGGCAAAAGGGTCTTCTGCTCATCGTGGATAATACCTTCCTGACGCCTTACCTGCAGCGCCCGCTGGAATTGGGCGCGGACAGCGTAGTCCATTCGGCGACCAAATATTTGGGCGGCCACAGCGACCTGATCGCCGGGCTGGTCGTTGTGAATACGCAGGAGACGGCGGAGCGCCTGCAGTTCATCCAAAACGCCACGGGCGGGATCCTGCAGCCCTTCGACTCCTTCCTGCTCATCCGCAGTATCAAGACGCTCGGCGTCAGAATGGACGCGCATGTGAGAAACGCGGAGCAGGTCGCCCGGCTGCTGGCGGGACACGCGGCGGTCGGCAAGGTCTATTACCCCGGCCTGCCGGACGCGCAGGGGTATGAGGTCAACCGAAGGCAGGCCAAAAACGGCGGCGCAATGATCTCCTTCGAGCTGACCGGGGACTGCGACTGCCGCAGGTTTTTCACCGGGCTGAAATTGATCGCCCTTGCCGAATCGCTGGGCGGCGTGGAATCCCTCGCCTGCCATCCGGCCAGCATGACTCATGCCGCCATCCCAAAGAAAATCCGGGAGCGGGCGGGCATTACCGACGGGCTGATCCGCATTTCCGTCGGCCTGGAGCATATCGACGATCTGAAAGCAGATTTGATCCAAGCGATCGAAGGGGCGCGAATGTAATGCTGTATGACGGCATGCGGCAACTTGTCGGCGACACGCCGCTTGTGCGGCTCGCCCACTCCGGCTTCGGAGAAGACCTGCGGGTCTACGCCAAGCTGGAGCTGTATAACCCAACGGGGAGCGTGAAAGACCGCATTGGGCAATATATGCTTGCCGACGCGGAACGGCGCGGCTTGCTCAGGCCGGGCGGCACGATCGTGGAAGCCACGGCGGGCAATACCGGGCTGGGCATCGCCTTTGCCGCGTTAAATCGCGGCTACCGGCTGGTCATGGTCGTCCCAACAAAATTTTCACAGGAGAAACAAACCCTGCTGCGGGCACTGGGCGCGGAAATTATCAACACGCCCAAAGCGGGCGGTATGCTGGAAGCGGAGCAAAAAGCTGACGCGCTGCGCGCGCAGATCCCGGGAGCGGTCAGCCTGGAGCAATTCCGCAATCCAAACAACCCGCTGGCGCACTATGAAACCACCGGGCCTGAGATATGGCGGGATTTGAGCGGTGAAATAGACTATGTGGTGGCGGGCGCGGGCAGCGGCGGCACATACACCGGCATCCTGCGTTATCTGAAGGAGCGAAACCCCAAAATCAAAGGCGTACTGGCCGACCCCGCCGGCTCGACTATAGGCGGCGGCGAGCACGCGCCCTACGACATCGAGGGGATCGGCAACGATTTTATCGCAGACACGATGGATATGAATTTGGTCGACCGGGTAATCAAGGTCGGCGATGCGGAAGCGCTGGAGCAGGTACGGCTTCTGGCGGCTCAGGAAGGCATCATCGCCGGGTCCTCCTCTGGGGCGGCGCTGGCGGCGGTGCATAAGCTGAGCGCCCAGTTAAATTCCGGTGTCATCGTCACCGTTTTCCCCGACCGCGGCGACCGTTATTTCAGCAAAAACATCTACAAATAAGGCATCGTCTCCGGAAATTTCAGAACCTGTATTCCTAAGCAAGGGATACCGGAAACGCGGGATAGCAGAGACGAGGGGGTATAGACATGACGCTGCAGCAAATTTATTATGCGCTCACCGTAGCCGAAACAGGCTCCATGAATAAGGCGGCGGAGAAGCTTATCATTTCACAGCCATCCCTGACCAGCGCCATCAAGGCGTTGGAACGATACGCGGGCATAGCGATATTTCTGCGCACCAGCAAGGGGGTCGCGGTCACCAACGAAGGCGCGGAATTTCTGACCTACGCCCGACAGGTGTACCAGCAGTACGAGCTGCTCAGGGAAAAATACGGCAAGGCGGGCAGCGTCAAGCGAAAATTCGGGGTGTCCGCACAGCACTATTCGTTTGCCGTTAAAGCCTTTGTCGAGATGGTCAAGCATTTCGACACGAGACATTACGAGTTTGCCATACGGGAAACCAAAACCTACGATGTGATACAGGACGTCGGTACGCTGAGAAGCGAGCTCGGCATTTTATACCTCAGCAGCTTCAACCGTAAAATTATCGAAAAGATGCTTTACGAAAACGACTGCGCGTTTCATCATCTCATAGATTGCGGCGTCTATATATATCTGTGGAAGGGTCATCCGCTGGCAGGGGAAAAATCCATACGGTTCGTTCAGTTGTATGATTATCCCTGCCTTTCCTTCGAGCAGGGCGAAAAGGGTTCCTTCTACTTCGCGGAGGAAATACTGGCCGAAAACTGCTATCCGCGGATAATAAAAGCCTGCGACCGGGCAACCATGCTGAATCTGATGGTCGGGCTGAACGGATACACCCTTTGCTCCGGCATCATTTGCAATGAGCTGAACGGCGATGAATACGCCGCTATTCCCTTTGAACCGGACGGGGAAAATCAAAGCGGCCTTATGGAAATCGGCTATATTAAAAAGAAATACGGCGCTTTAAGCGAGCTGGGCGAAAGCTATCTCGGCGAAATCAAACGCTATTTACAGATAAGTTTGCCGGAGGCATAGGTTTTAACTATAACAAGCAATAAAAATTCAGGATTAGCAAACAGCGGCAGGCAACGCTATAATACTGAATAAACAGATATGAATAGTATGTATTATGCGATCAGAAAGAAGGCAGGTTCACAATGAAAAAAATCCTCTCTATCTCGGCCGCCGCCTTGCTCGCGCTGTCACTTTTGGCCGGATGCGGCCCCAATACAGACAGCGCCTCACCGGCCACCGGCGCTTCCTCACCGGCCTCCGACATTTCCTCCCCGGCCCCGGTTACATCCCCCGGCAATGCGGCCGCAGAAAAAGGAACGCCGGACCACCCGACCGTCGCGCTTGGTCACCTGACCTCCACCGCGCACCTTCTCGCCTTTGTCGCCGCCGAAGAGGGCTTCTTCACAGAAGAAGGACTCAGCGTTACCGTGACGCAATTCGCCAGCGCCGGCGAGCTGGTGGCCGGCCTTGAGGGCGGGCAGCTTGACGCCGCGTTTATCGGATCCGTTCCGACCATCACCAGCCAAGCGGCGGGGCACGATATTACGATTTTCGGCGGCGCCATGACCAACGGCCACGGCTATGTTATCAAATCCGATCTGGTGCCCGAGGGCTTTAAAGAGGGCGACATCACAGTCCTGACGGGCCGCAATGTCGCTTCCGTGAAAAACAGCGTTCAGGATTATGAGCTGCTTGTCCTCCTGAAAAACGCCGGACTTGAAATCGGTACGGGCGCCGACAAGGTCAACATTGTCTATTTTGAAAGCCAGAAGGATGCGTATAACGCGCTGGCGGGCAGCGAAATCGACGCCGTTTCGGTCTACTCACCCTATGCGTCTATTGCCCGGGCGGCGGGCCATACCGTCGTGTATTACTGCAACGAGGTAGAGGACTTCCACGATCAGCCGTGCTGCCGCCAGGTCGCGCTGACCGGCGCATTGGCGCAAAATCCGAACACCTATACCGCTTTTGAACGGGCGCTCATAAAGGCGTACAAGTTCTCGCAGGAAAACCGTGAAGAGACCATCGACGATGTGGCGAAGTACATAACCATTGAAACATCCCAGATCGAATATGAGGTTTACGGCGGCCACGCCAAATCCGTGCCGGACCCCGATAAGAAAGCAACCGTGACGCTGAAAAACGGCGTCGTCGCGTTCGGGTATACAGACGGCCAGGACTATGACATCGACAGCCTCTACAACACAGCCCTTTACAGGACCGCTTTGGAGCAGCTTATCGCGGAAAACCCGGATGACGGCGTTTATAAAGACCTGAAAACACATTTTGATTCCGCCAACTGACCGGTCTGCCGGAAATCGGGGACCCGTGATGCCGGGTTCCCGATTTCCGCAGTATACCGCCGGTCCGCGGCAAGAGGTGCGTTTTGAGTAAAATAGAAATTAAAAACCTGTATGCGGAATACGCGGATAAGGACGGAAAATTTCAGGCCTTAAAGGATGTTTCCTTCAGCGTGAGGGCGGGCGAGTTCGTCTCCGTCATCGGTTCCAGCGGCTGCGGTAATAGCACTTTGCTGGGCGTATTGCAGGGGATCATCTCCCCGTCCTCCGGCAGCGCGTTCATTGACGGCCGGCCGGTGACGGGTCCCGGAACAAACCGCGCCGCGGTCTTTCAGCATTATTCCCTGTTTCCATGGATGACTGTACGCAAAAACATCGCTTTCGGCATAAAGCAGGCCAAAAAAAGCTTGCCGCGGAACGCGCGTTACGCCGCCGCGCAGGTCTTTTTGACCAGGGTCGGGCTCTCCGGGTCCGAGCACAAATATCCGTTTCAATTGTCCGGCGGTATGCAGCAGCGTGCCGCCATCGCGCGCGCGCTGGCCATGGACACCGACATTCTGTTGATGGATGAGCCTTTCGGCGCGATCGACGCGAAAAACCGTTCCAATATGCAGAAGCTTTTACTCTCGCTTTGGGAGGGCGACGGGCCTTCAAAAAAGAAAACCGTCGTGTTTGTTACCCACGATATTGACGAGGCCATCTTCTTATCCGACCGTATTATCATGCTGTCAAACAGTCCGGGGCAAATTGCCGCCGAATTTGACGTGTATTTCCCGCGCCCGCGCATTCATTCCACCATTCGGGAAACGGGCGAATACATCAATTTGCGAAACAAGCTTATGACCTTGTTTTATGATGAGAACACCGGCGTCGCCGCCGCCGAGGAGTATACGATATGAAACGGATATTAAAGCGGCTTTTTATTGTTCCGAACGCCTTGTTTATCGCGCTCCTCCTGATCCAGCTGCTCCCGGACAAAGCGTACCGCATTGAAGACCGCCCGGTCTATACGGCCGCTCTGGCAATTGCGCTTGAGCTTATCCTTCTGGCAGCTTCATTCCTGGTGAAGCAGGACCGCATCCGCCATATTTTCACAGACGTGCTGGGCCTTATTTTTGTTTTTTTGATTTTTTGGGTGCTGGCCACCATCAAATTCGATCTGCCGGGCAGCGCCAAGCAGGCGGTGTTTCCGCCGCCCGGCGCGGTTTTGGAAAAATTCACGTTGGATCTCAGCCAAACCCTGGTCAATATACGGGATTCCCTGGCGCTGATATTTCACGGATATCTGCTCGCCGCCGCGGCCGCCATTCCGCTCGGTTTATTTTTAGGCTGGAATATGCGCATCGGCGCCGCGGCGGGATACATATCAAAATTTTTGAGTTCGATCTCCCCGATCGTGTACATCCCGTACGCCATTGTTTTGCTCCCGACCTTTCGCGCGGCGTCCGTTTTTGTGATCGTGGCGGCTTCCTTCTGGCCCATACTGGCCAGTACCATGAGCGGCGTCCTAAACGTGGAAAAACGTATAATCGACTCCGCAAAAACGCTGTGTGTGGGCGGATTTACCATGCTGTTCCGAATCATACTTCCGGCCGCCCTGCCGCAGATCTTCATCGGCTGCAACCAGGGTCTCTCCGTATCCTTTATTCTTCTGGTGTCCGCTGAAATGATCGGCGCGAGAAGCGGCCTGGGGTACTACGTAAACAACTACGCCAATTTCGGCAATTATACGAGCGCGCTGGCCGGTGTGATCACCATCGGGATCGTCGTGACCGTTATTACCTTTCTTTTTAATCTCCTGCAGCGCTTTTTGCTCAGGTGGAAGCAATAGCGTTTTATCAAGCTCAGTGAAAGGAGGCTCGGCCATGATCCAGGTGCTTTGGAAAGGAAGAGGCGGCCAGGGCGCGTTCACCGCCGCACGTTTGCTCGGCGCCGCCTGGGTGCTCAGGGGCGGGTATGCGCTGGCCTTTCCGTCCTTCGGCCCGGAGCGGCGGGGCGCCCCGATGCGCGCTTTTACAAAACTGGACGGCAAGCCTGTGGTCGACCGCAGCGAAATCATCACCCCGGACTTCACTTTAGATTTAGCCAATCCACCAAGCGACGCCTTATTATTGGCCGAACAGCTCGGGCTCCCAACGGTGAATACCGTTTTGCTGGGCAAGCTGGCGGCGCAGCTCGGAATCGAAATCAGATATTTGGAGCAGGCCATCGAACAGGTGATGCCGGAAAAGCTCCGGGAAAGGAACAAGTATGCCGTTAAAGCAGCTGCCGGGCAAGGCGCCTGAGCTGACCGCATTTGAGGCCGGCTATCTGGTTTCACTCAACGGCGGCTGGCGCAGCATCCGTCCGGTGATCGACAGGGACCGCTGTGTGCGCTGCGGCCAATGTTACCTTTATTGCCCGGACGGCACGATCTCTCCGGAATTCTCCGTGGACTACGGTTTTTGCAAGGGCTGCGGCATTTGCGCAAAAGTTTGCCTGCGCGGCGCGATCACGATGGAAAAGGAGACGGCGCATGCGTAGCTTTATCAGCGGCAACGACGCCGCGGCGGCGGCTGTGCGGCTGGCGCGTCCGCAGGTAATCTCCGCCTACCCCATCACGCCGCAGACCACCGTAGTCGAGCGGCTGGCCGAATTTGCCGAGGACGGAAGCCTGGACGCCGAGTTCATTCATGTAGAGAGCGAGCATTCGGCGCTCAGCGCCGCCATGGGCGCGAGCCTGGCCGGCGTCCGTACCTTCACCGCGACCAGCAGCCAAGGCCTGCTGTATATGGCGGAGGTTTTGTCTTATGCGGCGGGCGGACGATTTCCCATTGTGATGGTGAACGCCAACCGCAGCCTGGCGCTGCCTTGGAACATATACGGCGACCAGCGCGACAGCCTGGGCCTGCTGGACAGCGGATGGATACAGGCTTATGCCGAGAACGCGCAGGAGGTCCTGGATCTCACGCTGATGGCGTTCCGTATCGCGGAGGACCCCGCCGTGCGCGTGCCGTTTATGATGAACCTGGACGGGTTTCATCTCACACACACCTATGAGGTCGTGGAGGTGCCGACTGCGGCACAGGCGGACGAATTTTTACCGGCTTATGACCCCGGAGAAAACCAGATCGATTTTGAAGCCCCGCGCAGCTTCGGCTTCTCGGCGGGACCCGAGTGGAACGCGTCTTTCCACAGGTCACATCATGAGGCCATGCTCAGGGCCCGGGCGGCGGTCGACCGGACTGAAAGCGCGTTTCACACGATATTCGGCCGGCGCTATCCCGGCGGGACAGACGCCTATCGGTGCGGCGACGCGGAATATATCTTGGTCACACTCGGCAGCGTTTCCGGGCTGTGCCGTCAGGTGGCCGACGCTCTGAGAGAGAACGGCGTGAAGGCCGGGATACTCCGGCTGCGCTACTTGCGTCCGTTCCCGGACGAGGCGGTCCACGCGGCCTTGTCGTCCGCGAGGGCGGCCGCCGTTTTAGAAAAGGATATCAGCTTCGGCGGCGCGGGCACGGTTTTCACCAATGTCCGCTCGGCCGCGCCGGCGCGGCTGAACGTGATCGGGGGCCTGGGCGGCGCCGATATTTCAGCGACGCAGATCGCCGGTATATTTGAGCGTCTTCAAAAGGGCGAGTCGGGGGTGAAATGGTTATGAGCGCACGGGAGCTGGATAAACGGGAATTTTTCTTCGGCCATAAGGCCTGCGCGGGCTGCGGCGGCAGCCTGGCGGTCCGTATCGCGCTGAAGGTCCTGGGCGAACGGGCAGTGTCCGTCCTTCCCGCGGGCTGTATGAGCGCCGTCGGGTTCAACTTTCCCCAGCTTGCTTTTACCAACAACGCCTTCATCACGCCCTTTGCCGCGGCCGCTTCGGT
>JAISDV010000060.1 GCA_031264545.1 Oscillospiraceae bacterium
GCCGAAGTCACGCATGACTATCCAGGCGGCCTTTTGCAGGTTGCGCGCCCGGCTGTAGTAGCCCAGACCCTCCCAAAGCTTTAAAAGCTGCTCCTCGTCCAGCTCCGCCAGCGCCCGGAGGTCCGGGACCTGTCGCATAAAGCGGAGAAAGTAGGGAATGACGGTTTCTACCTGCGTCTGCTGGAGCATGATCTCAGAGACCCACACGCGGTAGGGGTCGGTATTTTCACGCCAGGGCAGAACCCGCGCGTTTTTGCCGTACCAGTCAAGGAGCGGCGTCACGATGTGATGAAGCCCGTCTGTTTTGAAGGCCGTTTTTTTCATTTTGTTACCTGCCGTATCGTATGTTTGCGTTGTTCCGGCCTGATGCCGCTTTCAGTATAGCATTGCCGGGGCCCTCCTGTCACGCCCAGCCCATGCCCGGCGCGCGCAGGGCCATTGACAAATTCCGGTTTTAGGTTATGATTAGTAAGGCCAACACGTTTTACATACGGGACAGCGGCGGGGAGACAAGGCGAATGCGGATAAAAATATCGGACAAAATCACCGTAATAACAACAGAACAGGGCTTTACTTATGCCAACTGGATACACATAAACGACGATATCAGCGCGCTTATAGAGACGGGGATGGACAGAGACGGGCTGATGGGACTTGACCCGGAGCGCATCGACCTTGCCGTCAACAGCCACCACCATCTCGACCACATCCGGGGCAACGCCATGTTTTCCAACGCGGCGCTCATGATACACGGGCTGGAGGCCGACCTGATCCAGGACGCAGGCAGGCACAGGATCGCAAATTCGCTGGACGAATGGCGCACACTCATGCCGGAGGACGACCGTTCCCTGGCCGACGATGAGCTTCAGGCTGCGTACGGCGCGGTCGATCCTTTTCCGTTTGAGAGCGGCCAGTCCGTCGTAACGGTCTCGGACGGGCAGCTTCTGGACTTCGGGTCAGTCAAGGCGCAGGTCCTGCACACGCCGGGACATTCCGCCGGGCACTGCTGCTTCTTCTTTCCGGAGGAGAATCTTCTCTACAGCGCGGACGTCTGCCTGACAAAGGCCGGCCCGTGGTACGGCGAGCATCTGGCCGATCCCGGCCAGATGACGGCTTCGATCGACAGGCTGATCGCGCTGGCGCCGGAACGCATGATTTCCGGCCATATTCACGCGCTTGTGTATGACTGCGTTCCCCGGCTGCGGGAATTCAAAAGCCGCATCATCAGCAGGGAGGAGCGGATTTACCGCAGCCTCGTCGCGTGCCCGAAGGATATTCACCGCCTTGCGGAGGAAAAACTGATTTACCGCTCCCACGGCTCGCAGTACGTCGTGTTCTGGGAAAAGCTCATGCTCATGAAGCATATCGAAAAGCTGAGAGAGCGGGGGCTTGTCCGCGCGGAGAGCGGCGTTTTCTACGGCGTCCGATAAAAACGCATAGAAACCGTTAAGCGCGGCTCAGGAGGGCCGCGCGTGCGGCGAAGCTTCTGCGGTTGTCTTTATAGAGATTTTTGTAAAGGTTAAAGCCGGCGTCATAAATACGGCGGTTCTCGGCCTTCGGCAGATAACGGCGGTCCGGGCGAACAAGTCTCCCGGCCTCGCTCACGCCACTGATAACGCCCAGGCCCGCCGCCGCCGTGACGGCCGCGCCGACCGTGCCGACATTCTGCGGATTTTCGACCGTTTCGATCGGCCTGCCGAGAATGTCGCTCATAATCTGACAGGCGACGGGGGAGAGCGCGCCGCCGCCGACAAAGCGTATCGTGTCTGCGCTTTTTGCTTTTGCCGCCTGGGTCTCGAGCATCCAGCGCATATGGTAGCAGACGCCCTCGAGCACGGCACGGATTAGCTGGGTTTTGCCGGTATCCAGTCCGATGTTTATAAACATGCCGCGCGCCTGAGGATCCTCAAAAGGACAGCGGTTGCCGTGGAGCCAGGGTGTGAAGATCACACCGCCGCTGCCTGCGGGAACCTGCGACACCACGTGCATCATATAATCGTAGAGACTCTTGTATATTGCCTCCTGCGAGTCTGAAACGCGCTTTTTTTCGAGATAGATGCCGATTTCATCGAGAGCAAGGTGATCCTTGACCCATTCGAGGCATTTTCCGGCGGTCTCGAGCTCCGCAAAGTAATTGTAATAGCCGGGATTCGCGCCGACGACGGCCGCGATCTTCGCGGAGAGATCGACCATCGGCCTGTCGACCACCGTCGAGACCCAGCCGGAGGTGCCGCAATAGATGTGTGTCTGATGCAGCCCGGTCGCGCCCGCGCCGACGCCGATGAGCGAAGCGTCCCCGCCTCCGCCGAAGACGGGCGTGCCCTCGGCAAGCCCCAGCTCGGCGGCCGCCTCGCGGGTAAGTCCGCCCGCGTGTTCCGTCGAACGGATCAGGCGCGGAAGGTGGCCGGCGTTCACGCCGAGCATACCGCACATGCTTCGGCTGAAGCTTTCGCGTCCCTTTCGGATATCATAGAGCATCGTTGAGAAGGCCGAGTCCGCGGTCATGACGAACTGCCCGCTGCAGCGGTGGATGAGGAATTCCTTGACATCCAGCCAGTACCTGACCCTGGCAAAC
>JAISDV010000115.1 GCA_031264545.1 Oscillospiraceae bacterium
TTGTGGCGGCAATACCCGTATCAGGGCGGCTCCGCCCGCCTGACTCGGAGGCGGTCCCGCAGTTAACAGCCGTATGCGCTGACAAGCGTAAACATAGGCGAGGGCAGGCGCTTATCCGGGCGGGGAAGCCGAACTTCCGTCTGCGGGTATCATAGCATAGACTTGACGCGATTGCAACAGAAAAAATATCTTGATCACGCGCCGAAAGCTATCCGCCGGATCGGACGCCGAAAAGCCGTCAGTCCCGAGCTTGCCATTGCCGGGCTGTGCGGCCTTGTACAGCCCGGCGGGGTGTGTGATAAGACAATTAGCTGAACTTAAAAAATAATTATAAGATACCCATTTACACTCATGTGATTGTATGTTATGATCTTGTCGCAAGCTGGAAAGGGGAACCGCTGTGATAAAAGCGATGCCGGGAACGACGATCGAAATGGACATCGCGGAATGGAAGGACGCCGACAGGACGCTGGAGGCGATGTTCCTTTCCGGGGGCCTTGTGCTGTCTCAGGCGGCGAGACTCGCGGGACTTGCCCCGTACGACATCCAGAACTGGGTCAGACGGGGCTTTGTTTCTCCGCCGCGTCATAAGCGCTACTCCAGAAAGCAGCTTTCACGCATTTTTATCATCAATATGCTGAGGGGGACGCTGCAGATCGAGCGCGTCTGCGCCCTGCTCAGCTACATAAACGGCGATCTCAGCGACGAGCGCGACGACAGCATCGACGATTCGCGGCTCTACATGTATCTTGTCCGCCTGTGCGCGGCCATCGAGCTGGACGAAAAAGCGGATATTGCCGCGCTGCTCGCCGACTACAAGGAGCCCTATCCCGGTACGGCGCGCAAGGTCGCGCACGTGCTCGAGATCATGGCGACCGTATACCGGGCGGCAGGCCTTTGCCGGAAGGCGGAGGACATGATCATGGACCTGGATATTGACAAGAGAGGTTAAGGCGCAAAGCGCGCTTCGGGCTTTGCTGATTCAAGGCGCGTATTATCCGCCGCCGGACGGGCACAGCTTACGGCCATTTCCGTATGGCCCTTTTGTGTCTCGAGGCGTACTGGAAATGGGAGGTCATAAACATGGAAATATGGTGGGAATCGCTTACGGTTCTTGAGAAAACAGCGGCGTGCATCGCCTTTCCGGCCACGCTGATTCTCCTTATACAGACGCTTATGCAGCTGTTTGGTCTGGGAGGCGGCGCCGGCGAGGAGCTCGATATCCACGATGGAGACGCTTCGCATATCGACCTGTATGACGGTGAGGCGGGCGATACGCAGGACGGCTCCGAGCCGGCCGACTCCGGTCTTCGCGTCTTTACGGTGCGCGGCTATGTGACCTTTTTCACAGTTTTCGGCTGGGGCTTTCTCGCGCTTTCCCGCTCCGGAACGGCTCAGAGCCCGGCGCTCGTCATTGCCTTTATCCTCGGCGTATTTGCCTTGGTGCTGACGGGCCTTATTCTGTGCTGGTCGATGAAGCTCCAGGCAGACGGCACGGTCAAATTCAGCAATGCGGTCGGGCAGACCGGGCGGGTCTACCTGTCCATTCCGCCGTCTCGCAGCGGCCCGGGGAAGGTCAACGTCGTGATTCAGGAGCGCTACAGCGAGTGCGACGCCGTTACCGACGAGGAGACGGCGATCGAAACCGGCAGCGAAGTGGTCGTCATGGGCGTAACGGGACACAATATGCTGATCGTAAGGCGCAAACGCCTTGCCAATCATACATAAAAAAGGAGAGTCATCATGCCAATTGAAACAGTCATTTTTATCTGCGTCATCGCAATACTGGCGTTTTCCCTCATGCTTCTTATCCTGCGCCGCTACAAAAGATGCCCTTCGGATAAGGTGATGGTTATTTATGGTAAGGTCGGCAGCGACGGAGACGGCGCCGCCCGCAGCGCAAAATGCATCCACGGCGGCGCGGCCTTTGTCTGGCCGGTATTTCAGGCCTCTGACTTTCTTGACCTGACACCGCTGAGCATTTCCGTCGATCTCGAAAACGCGCTTTCCCGCCAAAATATCCGCATCAACGTGCCAAGCCGTTTTACGGTTGGTATTTCCACTGAAACCGGCGTCATGCAAAACGCGGCTGAGCGCCTTCTGGGGCTTGCGCTTCCCGAGATTCAGGAGCTCGCGAAGGATATTATTTTCGGCCAGCTTCGTCTGGTTATCGCCACGATGGACATCGAGGAGATCAACACCGACCGCGATAAGTTTCTCGAAGCGGTTTCCCGCAACGTCGAGGGCGAGCTGAAAAAGATCGGCCTGCGCCTGATCAACGTCAATGTGACCGACATTTCAGACGAGAGCGGCTACATCGCGGCCCTCGGTAAGGAAGCCGCCGCAAAGGCGATCAACGACGCGAAAAAATCCGTCGCCGAGCAGGAACGCGACGGTTCGATCGGCGAGGCCAATGCCGTACGTGACCAGCGCGTTGAGGTCGCCCAGGCCAACTCGATTGCCATCAAGGGCGAGAACAGCGCCCAGATCGACGTTGCGCAATCCAACGCTGAAAGGCGTGAAAAGGAGGCGGAATCTCTCCGTCTGGCAACTGCCGCCGAAAAGATACAGGCCGCAAAAGCTCTCGAGGAAGCCTACGCCGCCGAGCAGCAGGCCGAAGTCGCGCGTTCCGCGCGCGAAAGGGCCACTCAGGAAGCGGATATCATTGTTAAAACTGAAATTGAAAAGCGCAAAATGGAGCTCGAAGCCGAGGCTCAGGCTGAAATGATCCGCCGCAAGGCGAAGGGCGAGGCCGACGCTATCCGCGCCAGGATGGAAGCCGAGGCGGAAGGCCAGAAGGCGATCCTGATGAAGCAGGCCGAGGGTCTCAGCGAGATCGTCAAGGCGGCCGGCGGAGATCCCGCGGACGCGATTCGCCTGCTGCTGGCCGACAAGATGGAGGAGCTCATCCGTATCCAGGTCGAGGCCGTCAAAAACATCAAGATCGACAAGATCACCGTCTGGGACGGCGGAGACAGCGACGGCAAGACCGCCACGGCGGGCTTTGTGTCGGGCCTGATGAAAAGCGTGCCGCCGATGAACGAGCTGTTCGACATGGCGGGCATGAACCT
>JAISDV010000120.1 GCA_031264545.1 Oscillospiraceae bacterium
CGTCGTCGCCGTGCTGTGCGGGGCCGGAAAGCTGGTGCTGCTGTCCGACATCGACGGGCTTTATGACGAAAAGCCGGGCGGCACAGAGGATGCCCGCCTGATCCGCGAGGTCCGGGTCATCGACAGCGAGATCCGTGCGATGGCGGGCGGCTCCGGCAGCGGCCGCGGCACCGGGGGCATGATCACAAAGCTGAAAGCGGCGGAGCTTGCGACCGCAAACGGCATTGATATGTATATCGCAAGCGGGAAAACGCCCGACGTTCTCTACGATATTGCGGCCGGCAGGCCGGCGGGGACGCTTTTTGTCGGAAAGAAGTGTAAGCTTGAAACGCATTCAAACTTACAATAATTTCAGTGCGTTTTGCCCGCCCTGCGGGCGAGCGCAAAATGCGCACATGATGACAAGTCCTTTTCATAGTTATTTTGTGCCTGCAGTGCAGCGAAAGGAAGGGTCATAACAATGGCGGAGCTTGAACAAATGGGCGCGGCGGCAAAAGCCGCGGGACGTTCGCTTGCCGTGGCCGGAACGATGAAAAAGAACAGGGCGCTGGAGGCGATCCGGACGGCCCTGCTGACAAACAGGGACCGCATACTTGAGGCCAATGCCCGGGACATCAGAAACGCCGAGACCGTCGGGGTCAAGCGGGCCTTTCTCGATCGGCTTCTGCTTACAGCCGGGCGTATTGATGACATGGCCAGAGGCGTGTCGGAGCTGGTCGCGCTTCCCGACCCTGTCGGCGAGGTTCTTTCAATGGCCGACAGGCCCAACGGACTGACCATCGGTCAAAAGCGCGTCCCACTCGGTGTGATCGGCCTCATCTATGAGGCGAGGCCGAACGTCACAGTCGATGCGGCCGCGCTCTGCCTGAAGGCGGGCAACGCCTGCATCCTGCGCGGCGGCAAAGAGGCCGTCAACTCCAACGCGACTATGGTTGACATAATGCGAGAAGCACTGGCCGTCTCCGGCCTGCCGGAGGACTGTGTCTGCCTCGTGCGGGACAGCTCGCGCGAGAGTGCGAGGGCGCTTATGGGGCTTCGCGGATACGTGGATGTGCTTATTCCGCGGGGCGGCAGCGGGCTTATCAAGTCGGTCGTCGAAAATGCCGGCGTGCCCGTAATCGAGACTGGCAGCGGCAACTGCCACATCTATGTAGACGACGCGGCGAACCTCGAGATGGCGGCGCGTATCGTGGAGAACGCGAAGTGCAGCAGGCCCTCCGTCTGTAACGCCATGGAGACGCTGCTGGTGCACGAAGCGGTTGCGGAGCCTTATCTGACGCTGGTGCAGCCGAGGCTCGGGCAGCACGGCGTTGAGCTCCGCTGTGACGAAAAAGCTTTGAAAATACTGGGTAAATCGGCAATTCCCGCAACAGAGTCAGACTGGGAAACGGAGTATGACGACTATATTCTCGCAATCAAGACCGTTGCCTCGCTGGATGAAGCGCTGGCACATATCGCGCGTTACAGCACCGGCCATTCCGAGGCGATCATCACAGGCGACTATTCAAAGGCGCAGCGGTTCTTAAGCGAGGTCGACGCCGCAGCGGTCTATGTCAACGCCTCGACCCGTTTTACGGATGGGGGCGAATTCGGCCTCGGTGCGGAAATCGGCATTTCGACCCAGAAGATGCACGCCCGCGGACCGATGGGCCTGCGCGAGCTGACAAGCACGAAGTATGTGATCTACGGGAACGGGCAGATTCGCTGAGATAGGTTGACATAACTATTTCAACGGTGTTATCTAAATGAGACAACTTTGCGATAATATTATCTGATTGATACAGGAGAGGGGCCATGAAAGTGTTGGTCGTTGGCAGCGGTGCATGGGGAACGGCCCTCTCGCTGCTGCTTTTGGAAAACGGAAACGATGTGACGCTCTGGTCGTATACCGAACGGGAAAACGCGGCGATGCGGACGGCGGGCGAAAACCCCTGCCTGAAGGGCGTGCGGATTCCATCCGCGCTGAGGCTCACCGGTGCGCTGGACTGCGCCCGGGATGCGGACGTCATCGTTATAGCGACACCCTCCTTTGCCGTCCGGGAAACGGCGGGAAAGCTCGCGCCGCTGCTCTCACCGGAGGCCCTGGTCGTATCCGTCGCCAAGGGGATCGAAAACGGCAGCTTCTTCCGTATGTCGGAGGTCATTTGCAGTGAGCTGCGCGAAAATACCGTGGCCGCTCTCTCCGGCCCGTCGCACGCCGAGGAGGTCGGACGGGGGATACCCACGGCGGTTGTGACTGCCTGTGCCGACATCACCGCCGCGGAACGCATCCAGGACATCTTTATGAACGCGCGTTTTCGGGTCTATACTTCGGACGACATCGTAGGGGTCGAGCTGGGCGCGGCGCTCAAGAACGTCATCGCGCTCTGCGCGGGCTTTGTCGATGGGATGGGCTTCGGCGACAATACGAAGGCCATGCTCATGACGCGGGGGCTGACAGAGATCGCGCGCGTCGGCGTGCGGATGGGCGGGCGCAAGGAGACCTTCGCCGGGCTTGCCGGTATGGGCGACCTGATCGTGACCTGTACCTCGAACTACTCCAGAAACCGCCGCGCGGGGCTTCTCATCGGCGGGGGCATGGCGCCGCAGGCGGCTATGGAGCGGGTCGGCGCGGTCGTAGAGGGCTATTACGCGGCGGCCGCGGGCTTCGCGATGGCGAAGCAGTACGGCGTTGAGCTGCCGATCACGGAGGCGACCTATCACGTGCTCTATGACGGCGCTCCGCTCCGGGAGACCTTTGACGCGCTGATGAGGCGGGAGAAAAGGCACGAGAGCGAGGAAAGCTGGTTCTGAAGCCGGGTATGAGCCGCGCGGCCCGAATGGCGGGCCCGTTTTTCGCGGCGTTTCACAGAAGCGGAGGTAAGAAAGATGAGGATCACTTTTTTGGGCGCGACGCACGAGGTCACCGGAAGCTGCACCCTGATCGAAACGCTGGGAAAGCATTTTCTGGTGGATTGCGGAATGGAGCAGGGGCCGGATATTTTCGTCAATCAGGCTATTCCCGTCAGTTCGCCCGATATCGACTGCGTGTTCCTGACCCATGCGCATATCGACCACTCCGGTAAATTGCCGCTTTTGAGCAGAAACGGCTTTAAGGGCAAGATATACGCCACGGAGGAAACTGTCAATCTCTGCAGGATCATGCTGCTGGATTCCGCGAATATCCAGGAGTTTGAGGCCGAGTGGCGCAACAGAAAGGCCAAGCGCTCCGGCCTGCCGCCCTATGAGCCGCTGTACACGGCTGCGGACGCGCAGGCTGCGGTTTCCGGAATGCTGGGCAGCAGATACGGGGAGCTGCGTCAGGTCAGTGAAAATGTCTCTATCCGTTTCAGCGACATGGGGCACCTGCTCGGCTCTGCCGCAATCGAGGTCTGGATCACCGAGGACGGCGTCACGAAAAAAATTGTTTTCAGCGGCGACGTCGGCAACCGCCGCAAGCCGATCCTGCGAAGCCCGCAGTCTATAGATGAGGCGGATTACCTCGTCGTCGAGTCGACCTACGGGGACGGGCTGCATGAAACGGCGGCGGACACGCTGCCGGTCCTCGTTTCCTGTCTCCAGAGGACCTTTGACCGAGGCGGGAACGTCGTTATCCCGTCTTTCGCGGTCGGCCGGACGCAGGAGCTGCTGTACTACCTCAGAAAAATCAAGGATCAGGGACTTGTCAGGGGCCACGCGGGCTTCCCCGTTTATGTGGACAGCCCGCTCGCAAACGAGGCGACCGCCATATTCCTGCAGAGCAATCCGGAGGTGTTTGACGATGAGATCCGGGCGATGTTCAGGCAGGGCATAAATCCCCTTGTTTTTCCCGATCTCAAAATGTCGGTTTCCACGGATGAGTCAAAGGCGATAAACTTCGACGAAACGCCGAAGGTCATCATCTCAGCCTCGGGCATGTGCGAGGCGGGGCGCATACGCCACCACCTCAAGCACAACCTCTGGCGGAAGGAAAGCCTGATCCTCTTCGCCGGGTATCAGTCGAATGGCACGCTTGGGCGTATTCTGCTCGACGGGGCAAAGGAGGTCAGGCTTTTCGGCGAGACTATCCGGGTCGAGGCCGAGCTTTACCTGATGCCGGGTATGAGCGGCCACGCCGATAAGGCGGAGCTGATTGAGTGGATCGGCGGCTTTAAGAAGAAGCCCGGGCTTGTTTTTATCAACCACGGCGAGGATGAGGTGATGGCGCGCTTTTCAGAGCTGATCCGGAGCGCGTACGCTCTGAAAACGGCCGCGCCTTACAGCGGAACATGTTATGACCTGATAACGGGACAGCCTGTGCTTTTGACGGAGGGGATCCCCGTCGGGAAAAAGGCAGACCGTCGGGACGAACGGGCGGCCGGGGCCTTCGCGCGGCTTATCGCCGCCTGTGAAAAGCTTTTGCGTGTCGCCAGAAGCAAGGAGGGCGCGCCCAACAAGACGCTTGGCAAATTTGCCGGGCAGGTCGACCAGCTCGCAGACAGATGGAGCCGGTAAAGAAGGAATGCGGCCTGCGCCGCATTCCTTCCTGAGCTTAATGGTCTTGAGAAACGTTTCCGTCTATACACAGCGGCAAAAATTGCAGAGCAGATTGGCGAGACAGAGCCCCAGACACAAATTGCCGCCGAGGCCGGAGGAGGGAAAGCCCTGCCTGAAGCCGCGGTAGAAGCTGCCGCCCTGACGAAGCTCCCCGAGCAGGCTGCGGTATTCCGGATTGTCCGGCTCGAGCCTGACCGCGGCGTCCGCCTGCTCGGCGGCGGCGATGGTATTGCCCAGTCCGTAATTTGCGAGGGCACAGAGGTAATGCCAGCGCGCGTTGCGCTCAGAAGCGGGGACGCCGTCGAGCGCGTTGAGCGCCTCGGCAAAATGGCTGGCGCGGATGTAGCTCATTGCGGCGCGGAAAGCCGTTGGTTCGTTCTCGGCGCCCTGATACTGAGAGCCGCCGAAGCCTGCGCCGCTAAAGCCGCCGAAACCGCCAAAACCACTGAAACCGCCGAAGCCGCCCGTGTCGCCGTAGGTATTGGTGCCGCCGTAGCCAGCGGCGCCGTTCTGGCGCGGGTTTTTGATTTGGTCGTAGGCGGCGTTTATTTCGTTCATTCTGCGCTCTGCCGCTTTATTGCCCGGATTTTTATCCGGGTGATATTTTTTTGCAAGGGTGCGGTAGGCTTTTTTAATCTCCTCGTCGCTTGCGTCGGGAGAAACGCCCAGAGCCTTATAGGGGTCGGTCATCATCGGGTCTTTCTCCTTTTCGCTTTGTTTGCTTTGCAAGCGCGAGCTCGTACCTTGTCCATACGCCGGAATACAGGATATTGCGCATAATGGAAACATCCTCGACGAGCGGCAGTTTTTCAAATGCCATCGTACAATTTCCGATAAGCATTATCAGGATGTCCTTGAAATACTGTTCGTCCCGGCCGGCATTTTTCATGTCGGTAAGCGGGTTGTAGCGCTTCTTTTTTATGTCCCTCGGCAGGTCGATCACGGCGTCGAGCAGGTAGATAAAGCCGCCAAGATAAAACGCCATCGACCGCAGGCAATTCGACCACCTGTCCTCCCGCAGCACAAAGAGCTCCGACATAAGCTCGCCGAAGTGTTTTGCGCCCGCGTCCGGGTCCTGCACGGCGGCCGCTTCCAGCTCGGCAAGGCCGTCGATACAGCGTGCCATGGCCCCGCACTGGCGGGGATACCGCGCTTTGACCCGCCCGAACCTGCTCTTCAGAAGTCCCGCAAGGGCGAGACTGACCAGATTACGGTCGTCCCGCCAGTTATCGAGCAGGTTGAGGTAAGCGAGGGCTACGTTCATATCCGCGGCGTAGTCCGTTATCTCGCTGGAAACCCAGGCGTGCGCCAAGCAGGGGTGGGCGATACAGCGTTCCTGCCCGCCGGACGGCTCCGGCTCGCAGAGGGAACCGAGCACGAGGATAAGAAAGCTCATGTCGTAATTGAGCGTCAACCGCCCAAGCTGCCCGTGGCGCGTTCTCAGGGCGCGGCAAAGCCCGCAGTATACCGCCTTATAGCGCGCCGTTTCCGCCTCGGTTAAAGCCTCTTTGTTCGCGATGACATAGCCGAACATCCGGTTCTCCTTCGCTCAGGTTCGTTTTTCAAAGGCGGCGCCGCATTTTTTGCAGACCACACGCAGCCTTCCCTTGCCCTTGGGAACGCGCAGTACTGCCCTGCAGGAGGGGCATTTGAAGAATTTATACGTCTTTCGCTGCTTCCACATGTCCCGGCGAAGCTTCCACGCATCGGTAAAACGTCTCCGAAGGGCGAGATATTTGCCGTTTTCAGCCCGGCGCTTCTCAAGTTTTTTTGAGAAGGTTCGGTAATAGGTGAAAACGATCAGCAGAACAGCGAGAAGGACGGTAAGCGTCTTCGCTATTCCGGGCAGAAGCATGGAGACGATGAGCACGACAAACCCGGCGCAGGTGAGAAATTTTGAAAGCGCGTCCGTACCGTAACGTCCATACATAAATTGCAGAAATTTCTGTTTCATGCCGATTTCCTTAGAAAAATATTCTTTATCAGCCGGCGCTCCGGACGGAGGCCCCGGCGCCTCATTGTCAAGGCATACGGCCCTTAGACAACGCTGTCTTCAAACTGGCTGTTATATAGCTCGGCGTAAAAGCCGTTCCGGGCCAGCAATGCCGCATGCGTACCGCGCTCGATGATGGCGCCTTCACGCATCACGAGAATCAGGTCCGCGCTTTTGATGGTCGAGAGCCTGTGCGCGATGATAAACGCGGTCCTGCCCTGCGTGAGCTGTTCCATCGCGCGCTGGATCTGGATTTCCGTGCGGGTATCAACGGAGCTTGTCGCCTCGTCGAGGATAAGCAGGGGGGCGTTTTCAATGATCGCGCGGGCGATGGTCAGAAGCTGGCGCTGGCCGGCGGAAAGGCTTGCGCTGTCGCCGAGCACCGTGTCGTAACCGTCGGGCAGAGTACGGATATAATGATCGAGGCCGACGGCCTTGCAGGCCTTTTTCACCTCTTCGTCGGAAACATTTTCTTTGCTGTAGACGATGTTGTCGCGTATCGTCCCTTCAAAGAGCCAGGTGTCCTGGAGGACCATGCAGAACTGGTCGTGCACGCACTGCCGTGTCATCCGGCTGATGGGAATACCGTCGATACGTATCTCGCCGCTGTCCATCTCATAAAAGCGCATGAGAAGGTTCACGATCGTCGTCTTGCCGCTGCCCGTCGGGCCGACAATGGCGATCTTCATGCCGGGCAGGGCGTGCGCGGTGAAGTCCTTGATGATCTCGCGCTCAGGCGTATAGCCGAAGCGGACGTCACGAAATTCGACCTCGCCCTTCGAAATGTGCCGGGTGACCGCGTCCGCCGATTCGGGCGAAAGCTCCGTTTCGCCGAGAAAGTCAAACACGCGCTCCGCCGCGGCCGCCGTGGACTGAAGCGTCGTCAGCGACTGGGCGAGCTGGGACAGCGGCTGGGAAAACAGGCGGATATAGACCATGAAAGCGACAATAACGCCGAATTCGATTCGGTTGTCGAGCGCGAGGGCCGCGCCGACCACACAGACGGAAACATAACCGAGGTTGCCGATAAAATTCATCAGCGGCATCATGATGCCCGAAATGAACTGGGATTTCCATGCACTGTCAAAGAGCCTGCCGTTCATTTCGGAAAAGGCTTTTTCAGACTGGGCCTCGCCGTTATAGGCCCTGACGATGCTGAGACCGGAATAGACCTCCTCAACGAGGCCGTTGATGCTGCCCAGCTCGCGCTGCTGCCGTTTGAAGTGCTTCTGGGAGCGCAGCATAATGGTCATCATCAGGACAAAGCCGATGACCGTCGAGAAGACGGCGACGAGCGCGAGCGTAACGTTCGTCCAGAGCATCATGGTAAGCGAGCCGAGAAACAGCGCAGCCGCGCTCGTGAGCTGGCCCACGCTCATGTTCAGCGTCTGGCCGATCGTATCGACATCGTTGGTGACACGGCTTAAAATGTCGCCAAAGCTGACCTTATCGAAATACTTGAGCGGGAGGCGGTTGATCTTCTCGCTGATACGGCTGCGCATGGCGTTTGTAATGCGCTGTGTGACGGTCGCCATGATGAAGCCCTGGCCGTAGGAACAGACGGCGCCCACACCGTAAAGAAAGGCAAGTGTCAGGGCGAGCCTTCCGATCGCGTCCAGATCGATGCCGGTCAAGACGCCCGCGATAATCAGGTTCGTGATTTCCCTGAGCCGGTCCGGCCCCATGATGGTGCAGACCGCGCCCGCGGCGGAAAGGAAGAAGGCGGCGATTATCGGAAGTCCGTAGAGCCTGCAATAGTCGATGAAGCGGACGAGCGCGGCCTTAAAGTCTTTCGGCTTTTCAAAGGACTGGCCCTGCATAGCCATTGGGCCCCCGCGTTGGACGGGCGCTTTTCTTTCTCTATCCATTGGCAAGCTCCTCCTCCGAAAGCTGGGAGAGCGCGATTTCCCTGTAGACCCCGCAGCCGTCCATCAGCTCGCCGTGCGTTCCGATTCCCACGACCTCGCCATTTTCGAGGACCACGATCCTGTCCGCATCCCGGATCGTGCCGATACGCTGGGCGACAATGATTGAGGTGATGCCGGAAAGCTCTTTCTTCAGCGCGGCGCGCAGGCCTTTATCGGTCTTGAAGTCGAGCGCGGAGAAAGAGTCGTCGAAGATGAAGATTTCCGGCTCGCGGCAGACCGCGCGGGCGATGCAGAGCCGCTGCTTTTGCCCGCCGGAGACGTTTGTCCCGCCCTGGGCGATCGGGGACCCATAAGCCTCGGGCATCTGCAAGACGAATTCAGCGCCCTGGGCGATCGCCACAGCCTTCTCAACGGCCTCCTCGGATTTGTCGCCCCGGCCGTTATCGCCGTAGGCGACGTTTGAGGCGACCGTCCCGGTGAAAAGCACGGCGCGCTGGGGAATATAGCCGAGCTTGTCGCGCAGCTGCTTCTGGGTATATTCGCGCACATCCACGCCGTCGATGAGCACCTGGCCCTCCGTCGCGTCGTAGAAACGGGGAATAAGGTTGATAATCGTGCTCTTTCCGCTGCCTGTCGAGCCGATAAAGGCGACGGTTTCGCCCTTGTTCGCGCGGAAGCTGACGTTCCTGATGACGTAATCCTCCGCGCCGGGATACTTGAAGCTCACGCCGCGGAATTCCACTTCGCCGGTCGGCGCTCCGGCCCCGGACAAGGCATCCGGACCGTCCCTGACGGCGCCTTCGGTGTCGAGTACCTCCTCGCCGGTCGGCACTCCGGCCCCGGGCAGGGCGCCCGGACCGTCCCTGACGGCGCTTTCAGTGTCGAGCACCTCGTTGATCCGCTTGGCGGAAACCGTTACGCGGGGCAGCATGATAAAGATCATCGTCAGCATCATGAAGGCGATGACGACCTGCATAGCGTACTGGGAAAAGACGACCATATTGGAAAACAGCACGACCTTTTCCGCGAGACCCGCCGCGTTGATCAGCGATGCGCCGATCCAGTATACGGAGAGCGTCAGCCCGTTCATGACGATGACCATACAGGGCATGATCGCCGCCATCATGCGTGTGGTAAAAAGGTAAGTACCGGTCAAATCGCTGTTTACCGCCTCAAATTTGCGCAGCTGAAAATCCTCCGCGTTGTAGGCGCGGACCACGCGCAGGCCGGTCAGGTTCTCACGCGTGACACGGTTGAGCGCGTCAGTCAGGCTCTGTATGCGCTTAAAGCGCGGCATGACGAGCGCCGAGATCGTGATGATGACCGCCAGCATGAAAAGGATCATCAGGCCCGTCGCCATCGTCCATTCCGTGCCCTTGCCCGCGATCTTGAAGATTGCCCAGACGGCCATGATCGGCGCTTTGATGATGATCTGCAGCCCGAGCGCGATGAGCATCTGGACCTGAGTGACGTCGTTGGTGGAGCGCGTGATCAGGCTGGATGTAGAGAAGCCGTTGATCTCGCCCATTGAAAAGCTCAGCACCCGATCGAAAATCGAGAAACGGAGTTTTTGGGAAAAGCCGGCGGCGACCCTCGCCGCGAGGAAACCTACAACAATAGAAGCGGCAAGGCTTCCGAGCGCGCAAAGAAGCATTTTACCGCCCGCGCGCCAGATGTCGGCAGTTGTGCTGCCCGGTATCTGGAGCAGCTCTGTGATTTCCGTCATGTAGTCCGGGAGACGGAGATCCAGCCAGACCTGGGTTGCGACGAGAACGGTGCTGATAAGCGCCATCAGCCACTGTTCCGGGGTAAAACGCCTGAGAAGCTTCAGCATAGGAGATCCTTTCAGAAAAGAGAAAAAATTGGGGGAAATATGCGTGACCGCACGGTGTGCGCACGCGCTTAGATTTAATGCCGCGGCGCGGGACGCGCCGCATGGCAGTTTTAATAGCTCGCCGCAGGCAAGCTATTAAAAAGTATATACGACGCGTTTGTAAAGTCAACAGAATTCATTTGCGCAATCATGAATTTACTGTAAATTCCGGCTTTGCATAGCCCCCGGCCATTTTCCCCCACAAAAACAGTCCCCGCCCGATTAGGTAAGGACCAATAAAGAAGCAATAAAAATTTATTAA
>JAISDV010000006.1 GCA_031264545.1 Oscillospiraceae bacterium
ACATTGATCAGCGTCTCCGCCCTAACAGCCGGGGCTGGATCTGGTCGGCGTACCTGTGAATGCGAAATGCCTTCTGGAAACCGCCGGCTATTGTCGCAGGCCAAAAAGCATAAAGCCCGAAAGCGGCTTAAATCAAGCGTTTTCGGGCAAAAAGAAAACCACCTATTGATCAACAGCGTTTATCAATAGGTGGCGTTAAATTTGGCAAAGTAACTATCTATTGATAAAATGCACCACCGCCGACTTTGGCAATCGTTAAAAGAAAGTATACGTTTAAACTTGCACACCTTTTTGAGGCTATACGAGCCTTTGCATCATTCTTTCAAGCCCGCTTACATATTCATAGATACGTTTACGTTTATAAACATAAATATACGAAGGATGATGTACGGGAACAAAATACATCTTTTTATATTGTGTCGCAGCATAATCAAACTCGTTCCACTTCTCAAATGAAAGCGAGTAGTACTTGCCAATAGCGTCTATTACCTTGCCACCTAATAGAAAAACAATCTGTGGGGCAACTCTTCAATTTCAGAGCGAAGATTCGGAGGGCATAGGTCGATTTCTCTTTTATTAGGATACCGTAGCTTACCAGATTCATCATCGTCAAGCTCGGCAGGGAGAGTCCCGGCAGCGCCGTTGTTCAGGAAAAAACGGTCGGCACAGCGCTTCGAGCCGAAAAACTGTGAGAGCGCGTTGGCTGCCGGGACCGCCGTGACAGTTTTATCGGCGACGAAGATGTGTGCCGTATATGCAGGTATTATGGCGTAAAGCTGTAGGGATTGAACCCGTTGACCGCCATTATGTACCATGCTGTGGGCGCGATGTGCGGGATGTCTTCGTATGTCCATGGCTCCCCGGTGAAAAGGTCGAACCCCGTAGTAAGGGAATCTGTTGTCGCTGCCGGGAACCCGCCGGTGGACAGCTGCAGGTTCTTCAGAGCGTCGAGTGCAGTCTGTGCGGCCTCATCCTGTCCCAATATCCTGTAGGTCAGGGCGGCAAAGGCCGTGCCCTCCGGCCACCATCCGCCGTTCGTATTCGCCTCGTGAAACGGATATCCGCCCTCGGATGTTTGCATGGCCTTTGCACGATCAATGGCACCCATATAAGGGATGAAATCTTCTCCCAATGCCAGGGCGGACCAGACTTGCGCATCCAGCACGATATTATCTTTAGAGGGGGTGACGCCGTCGTCCGCCGTGCCTGTATAGAAATAACCCGCCTCCGCGTCATACATTGAGAAAATAAAATCTTTTGCGCTCTGCGCCGCATCGTTGTATTTCTTTTTGCCGGTCACCGCGTACAAGCTCGCAAAGGCCGCGTAGGCGTCGATGTTGTGCTCGATGGATTTGTAGCTGAATCGAATCTCAGCGCCCTCTTCCGGCCAGCCGTCGAACCCGGCGGTAAATCCGGGAGCTTCATCTCCGCATTCTTCGATGACTCTGTCCATAAGCCGGGCGGCCAGTCGGAGATACGCGTCGCTGCCATAGATCCTGTCGTACTGCAAAAGCGCTATGGCCGCGTATGAGACGTTGCCCGTAGCCGAACCCACCTGATACTGATCCTCGTAGAAGACTTTATCCTCTGTGTCGTACCAGCCGGGCAGCCGCGCGCCGCTCTCCCATCCGGAGAAAGGCGCAATATCTCCGTAGACGTATGCGTTGCGGATGCGCCCCGGCTCGAACCGATCATTTTCCGCCGCGTATAAGAAAGCATCCAGAATCTGCGCGGCGCCCGTTTGATCCCCTTCAGAGAGGAATGCCAGCGCCGCCAGCGCGTTGTCGTAAACAAAGGCCGCATTTTCGATATATCGGTGGTCGGGATTTTTCGCCCGGTTGGTTTCGTAGGATTGGATAAGCCGCGTGTTCACCTCGCTATTCATAAAATTACCCTCAAAACGGATCTCGTCCATAAAAAACACGGTATCCGCAGCCCCGCTGTAGTTCCCGCTCAGGACAAAACCGAACCCGCAGCCGATATACGACATATCCGCGGAAGAGACGTCGATTTCGTACTCCTGCCAGGTATCTGTCAGTGTAATAAAACCCAGGCTGCGCTTGATGCTGCTGTCCGGATAGGGGGTGATGGGCGTGTCACGTTCCCCGTCGTAACCCAGACCGGCCGTAAAAAACTCGACGACCTCTCCGCCCTTCTCGCCTTTGGCGGCAAAGCGCAGAGTGCGGGCGCCGGAAAGATTAACGCCCGTCCCATTGATCTCGCCAAAGCACAGGCGGGGCAGTTTTTCTCCCTTCGGCAGATATCCGTTGACAAAGAGCCATCCGCCCCAGGAATTGCCGCGGGTGCGGACCTCGCAGCGGATCGCGCTGTGTCCGGCGTAATAATCTTCACGCCAATTCTCTTGCATATCCTTGATATAACTTGTGTTTCCGCCGCCGATCTTTGCCTTCTGAGTAAAGTGATTCAGCGCCGAGGCAAAGTCCGTGTAAACATAGATTATATTCCTGCTATCCGCGTATCTGTTTCGCAGATATTCTATTGCCGCGTCTTTGGACGGCGCGTATGCCGCATATGGGTCTGGTACGGCAGCAGTCGCTGCCTCCGGTTCCTGCGTTGACACAGGCGCAGAATTTACGCTGGGCTGCGGAGCGGGAGCGGATATCCCGTGCCCCACATTGCACCCGGCAAGGCAGCTCACGCCGAATAAAAGCAGCGCGAACATTTGCAGGATTCTCTTTTTCATCTCTCGATCCCTCCTGTACGTCCCTGGGGACGGATTTTTAATAAGCGGTATTAAATCTAAGCACGTGCACACAGAGTGCCCACATGCGCGTAAAAAATAGTTTCACAGAAACTATTTTTGTGCAAAATACGCCATCCCTTCAAAGCGTGATATGAGGGTTGACATTATCTGATTTGAGTTATATGCTCTGCACAAAGATTTTCAAAATTCCGACGGAGATAAATAACTCTCAAGATTCATTATAAATAACGCAGGCGTTTTTTTCAATCTGTGTCATGGTTCTGTCAATGCCAGACCAATGACAGGGCAAGCGTGAGAGGATGGGTGGATTTGGAGTTTTGCGACAAGCTGGTATACGTGATGACTGAACTGAATATCAGATCCGCTGAGCTTGCCCGGAAGATCCCTGTCGATCCGGCATTGGTCAGCCGCTGGAGAGCCGGCCGCCGGGTTCCGAAGGACGATGACACGATAAGCCGTATTGCGGGGTTCGTAACCCAAACGGCAAGGACGGATAAAGAGCGGTTATTTCTTAACGGCCTTATTTCCGATTATGAAGCGGAAGACCTGAGTACCGCCGGAAAAATTGCCCGATGGTTTTTCGATGGAAGGAATATACAACTGCCGTCCGCAATTCTGCAGCCCCAGCCGGCCGGCATATGTTTCCCACGAACCGAGGGATTTTTAACCGCCGTAGCCATGCTGGAATACGCGGCGCGGCAAAGGATAAGCCGCACTGAGTTTATGGTCTGCGTTTCAACCGAGCATATGGACCTGATATTGGACGAACGCATCGGTGTGATATGGGAGCGCTTGTATCGCATTCATAAGCGCCCTGTTCCTGTCATCTTGGAGCAGGACCTGGATTCAGGGCGTCTTTCCATGATTTTGTCTGCGCTGCTTCCATACATACAGTCCGGGCGCCTGCTGCTTCATCACGTTCCGTCCACGCAGCGGCAGTTTTGCTATAACCTGACAATCATCGCCAAAGGAGTCGGCATGGTGATGGCAATGGAGCCGCCGGGCGCCAGGGACGCAAGCGTATCCGTGTTCGTTGATCAGCCCGCATTTGTGGGCGGCGTAGGCGAGAGGCTGGCGGAAATCACTGAATCCGCCGCGCCGATGATAAGACGGCTGCATGATCCGGCTGATGAAAGAAGCTTTTTCAAACAGTGTTTCCGGGACGACAGGCCGGTTCTTGCCCGGTTTGATACAGTCAATCTGCTATACGCCGAACCGGACAGCTACAAAGAACTTCTCATGGCAAATGGCGTACCTTATAAGTTGATACAGCGGCGAATTTCAGAATTTTCAGCCATGCGCAGTGCCTTTGAGGGCTTTCTTGCGTCCGGCCCTTATAAGGAAATGGCATCTCTTATGGCCATCAGGCGGCTTACGGAAGAATCGCAAAACACCGTGCCGGATCTTCGGTTTATAGAAAAAGGAACGGTCATCTTTCCCGCGGCTTTTGTGAAAAGCCTGATTCAAAGTATGACAGACTTCCTGACGCGTTTTCCCATGCTGGAAATGACGCTGACCCGCGGTGACCGCGGCGCTTATGTTATGCGGATCAAGGAGGACAGCCTGCTGTTCTTACAAAATATATCGGATGGAAAAACCGTCTCTTTGGGTTCGGAGAACTGGCTCGTTATTAACGCATACACGCGGGATTTTTATGCCAAATGGAACGCCGGTAACGAGATATTCGGGAGAAGCAACGTCATCTATACGCTGAACCGCTTAATAAAAGGCTTGGAGGGATCACGATGAGTTTTGATTTTGCATTAACAGGAAACGGCTGGAAAAAGGATATGTACTGCACAAGTAAAGGCGAATTCGCTTCCTTCGGTATGCCCGGAGGCGGATCTCTTGTCGCCCGGATATTGGAACAGCGCGGCTTTTCCGTCGCGCCCGCGGAAATTCCAGCGCCGGAGCAAATCGAGCATCTCTCCCTGGCCTGCTCCAAAGACGGCGTGTTCTCCGTTGAGACTCACGCCGGGCTGACAAAGGGAAACGATATGGTTGAGCCGCGGGACTCCGACATTCTGATTGTTTATGATGAAAGCAACGGAGATTTTTCATTGCTTGAAAACTGCGCCGTATTATGGACGTCAGAAAAGAAATTGCCGGATAAAAACCTGTTTTCTTCGGTCAAGGGCCGCTGCCTTTTAATGCTTTCCGCCGACGTGCTCCGCAGCGCAGGGGCGCTGATCAGCCGCCAGGTGTCGTGGGAGCGCACCGCAACCGATCTCGTCTGGCAGCTGAAAAACAATCCGAGCTTTGCTTATTTGCGGGGCGTTCCCGACATTCTGGTGATGTTTGCCGAAGATGGGGCGGTGCATATCCGGCAAAAAAATGACGACTGGGAAGTACGGCTTACGCTTACGCACGGCGGCTTTGAGGGCGAGCTGCGGGAAAAGCGGGGCTTGGATATTCCGGACACATGGGCGGTGATGGTCGCGGGAGCGGCCGTCGCCTGGAAAACCTGGATGGACGCCGCCGAAAAGGAAGACGGTGAAGTTCGCGTCAGCAGCATTCTGAAGCCGGCAGCGAAGCTTCTGGAAACCGGATACGTCCCGGAACTAATCGCGAGCGGCGATTTCGGAAAATGGCTGGAGCCCGAATCGGACAGCGGCAAAGCTTTTGCCTACACGGTTCCCGTTTCGCAGAGCAAACAAGACGCCGACCCGGATTATTGGTGCATCGGCAGTTCCTTCCGGGGCAGCCGGGTTTACGACATCGCGTGTCATTACGTGCGCGAAGGACCAAAGGTGATCGAAGGTATTCCGCGTTTTTCCTGCGGGGCGTTGACGACGGTTGACCGAAAGGAAATAGAGGCGTTTCAAAATATCCGAAGCCTGATAGTGGGGTATGCGGCCGGAAAGGCCTCCCGGCCTCTTTCCATCGCGGTATTCGGTGCGCCGGGTTCAGGAAAATCCTTTGGCATAACGCAGATTGCCAAAAACGTGCTGCCCAATATGGAGAAGCTGGAGTTCAACGTGTCGCAGTTTGTCACGGGAGATGATCTGGTGTCCGCTTTCCATCAAGTGCGGGATACGATCCTTTCCGGCAAGCTCCCGCTGGTGTTCTTTGACGAATTCGACTCCGGCCGGGATGGCTTGCCGCTGGGCTGGCTCAAAAGCTTCCTGATGCCTATGCAGGACGGAAAGTTCAAGGATTCCTCCGGTGAGCATCCCGTCGGGAAATGTGTGATGGTCTTTGCGGGCGGCACCTCGTCAGCATGTGAAGATTTTTGTAAACCGATGGACGCTGAGGACCCCGCTGTGGTTTCATCGTTTAAGAACATCAAGGGGCCGGACTTTGTAAGCCGGCTGCGCGGTATAATAGATGTATTGGGGCCTAATCCCGCGTCCGATGGCGATCAAAGCTTTCTGCTCCGCCGTGCGCTGCTGCTGAGGAGCCTGCTGGAACGCAAGCTGAACATCAAATCCGGCCGCATCCCTATCAGCGGAAATGTGCTGCACGCCATGCTGCATGTTCCGAAATACAAGCACGGCGCGCGTTCCATGGAGGCTATCCTGGATATGAGCCGTATACAGGGTGTTTCCTGGGAGCCTGCCGCACTGCCTTTCTATACTCAGCTTTCCCTGCATGTGGATGCCGGCGCTTTTATCCGTCTGGTATTGAAGGACGTTGTGCTGAATGCCTGCAGCGAAGTCCTCGCCAAAACGATCCATGAAGATTTTCTGGCTATGAACATACATGAAAGCTATGCGGAGAAGCAGGCGGAAAGAGGTGCGGATAATGCTTCATCCTACGGCGGGGATTGGGATAGCCTGCCGGAAGAAATAAAGAATTCCAACCGTGCGCAGGCGCTGAGTATCCCGGATAAGCTGCTTCTGGTCCGTTGCGGCTTCGATGCCGGTGATACGCCCTATCCGACGCTGGAGGCTTTCACGCCGGATGAAATACTGCTGCTGGCACAGAACGAGCATATCCGCTTTATGGCGGATAAAATCCGGAACGGCTGGGTTTACGGAGCTGTGAGGGACAATGCGAAAAAGGTGCATCCCTGCCTTGTGGATTGGGATGCGCTGCCGCAGGAAGAGCGTCAGAAGGATATTGACATAGCCAATAATATCATTCCTCTGCTGAAAAAAGCGGGATTGCGCGTTTACAGGATGGCATAAACGGCCGTGCCATGATTTCGGCAATGATGGAGCCATGACACGGGTTCTCTCGAAGCTTGCCGGTTTGTTATAATGTCTGTATCAGACCGAGGCTCTGCGGACGTATGTTTGCGATTGAGCGTATTGCCGAACCAGTGGAGAAAATCCTCTAAACTGTGTTCGGGGTCAGAGCTGCGGGAAAGGAAGGGAATGGCATGAACATTATCCGCAGAGCGAGAGGCGCAGAGCTCCCAAAACGGATGCAAAAAATATTCTTCAGTTGTGATGCGGGCAATGCAGACGGCAGAAGTGCGCTGATCAGCGATCTGCTTTCAATGGACGCGGGGATGGATTGTGTCGTATCGTATCTTGCTATTCCCGGCGAGGACATCGACGAAAACGCGTTAAAGGACGAGCTGCAGGAAAATCAGGCTTTAGTGCTGTGGGTAACAGACGAATTGCTGAGCGCTGTAGCAGGCAGCGCTTTCCCGATTGAGTACCGTATAGCAGAAGAGCTGCATATTCCCATTTTGCCAATCGCAAACGACGGCAGCCTTTTTCCGCGTTTTACCGAAATAGCGGGGGCGATACATGGCATCGCCATGAACGATGCCGAATATAGAACGCAGCTGAAAGCGCAGTTGGAATCGTTTCTCGCCTCTGAGGAGGTCATTCGACAAATTCAGGAAAGGGCTTTCACCGCTGAGGTGTTTTTAAGTTACCGCAAGAAGGACATTAAAGACGCCCGGCGTTTCATGAAAGCGTTTCACGATCTCGAGAAATTTGATGCCATTTCTATCTGGTACGACGGCTTTCTGACAGCCGGAAGAAACTTTGATTATGAAATCCGGGATTCTATCACAAACTGCGGCGCGTTTGTATTGCTGGTCACGCCGAATTTGGCCACCGAGGGCAATTATGTTCAGACTGCAGAATATCCCTTTGCCCGGCAGATGAATAAGCCGGTGGTCCCGGCCGCAACTATTCCCACCGACCAGGCACGATTTGCCGCGCTGTTTCCCGGCGCAGGCTTGGCCGTTTCTGTAGATAACTCCGCCGCTCTGCGTACCGTTTTCCTTGAAAAGCTTGACGAGTCCGCTTACAAGTGGCAAATGGACAGTGAACGGGCCTATTTGCTTGGGATAGCCTATGTAAAGGGCCTTGGCGTTGAAAGGGATTTTGACCGGGGAATGCGCCTGCTGAAGAAAGCTGCGGATGGCAGCGACTTATCCGCATTGCGGGCAGCTCAGCAGCTTGCCGGCCTTTATCAAAAT
>JAISDV010000030.1 GCA_031264545.1 Oscillospiraceae bacterium
AATGCGGCGTGCGGCTCGTCCGTGACGAGGACGGCGCTGCCATCCGCTGCACCAACGTCGAATGTCCGGCTCAGCGCCTGCGCAATATCGCGCATTTCGCCTCGCGCGGCGCAATGGATATCGAGGGCCTGGGTATTTCGGTCGCGGAGCTGCTTATAAACCGAGGCCTGATCGCAAGCCCCGCCGACCTCTATTACCTGACGGCCGGGCAGGTGGCTTCAACCAAGAAAAAAGGCGATAAGTTCGCCGAGAACCTGATCGGCGCCATCGAAAAAAGCAAGGAAAGCGGCCTCGCGCGCCTGCTCTGCGCCTTCGGAATCCGGCAGGTCGGACAGAAGGCGGCAAAGGTCCTCGCCGTGCGCTATCCCGATCTCGACGCGCTTTGCGCAGCCTCAGAAGAAGAGCTGACGAACATTCCGGACATCGGCCCCATCACCGCGGCTTATATCGCCCAGTGGTTTGCCGACCCGCATTCGCAGCGCCAGATCGCGCGTCTGCGCGAGGCGGGCGTCAGCTTTGAAAGCCGCGAAACGCGCCTGGACAACCGCTTCGCCGGCATGACCTTTGTGCTGACCGGCACGCTCCGGGACTTCACACGGGATGAGGCTGAGGCCGTCATTGTCCGTTTCGGCGGCAAGGCCTCCGGCTCCGTCTCAAAAAAGACAAGCTATCTCGTCGCCGGGGCGGAGGCCGGCTCCAAACTCACAAAAGCGCAGAGCCTGGGCATCCCGGTCCTGACCGAGGAAGCGTTCAAACAGCTGATCGCTCCGGCGGACTGAGCGCCCCGTACTGCGGGCGCGGGGGACATGCCCGATTACCGCAACGGCGCGCGGCGCCGGCGTCTATACGACCTTACTATTAAGAAATGGAAAGCGGCCCGCACCAACGCGGAGCCGCGGCGAAATTGATGGATCCTAGAGTATTTCTGGCGGTTTCCGCCTGCAAGCTTTCAATCAGGCTCCTCCGCCTGACCGGGCGCGGGGGCACAGCGATTCCCGGAAAGATCGCGCTGAAAATCTGCCCTGACCTGCTCGGCCGCCTGGCGAGGGACGTCAGCTGCGCCATAATAACCGGAACCAACGGCAAAACGACGAGCGCGCGCATGGCAGAGGAAATTTATCTGCGCGCCGGCGTCCCCTGTTTTGCCAACCGTTCGGGCGCAAACCTCATCAACGGCATCACTTCGGCTTTCATTGAAAACGCCACGCTTACCGGCAAGCCGAAAAAGCGCCATGCCGTCATCGAGTGCGACGAAGCCGCCTCAAAGGCGGTCTGCTACCTGGTCGATCCGGCCGTTGTGCTGGTGACGAACGTTTTCCGCGACCAGCTCGATCGCTACGGCGAGGTTTCCGGCACACTCAGCAACATTTATACCGGCCTGAAAAACGCGCCGAACGCCGTGGTCTGCCTCAACGCGGATTGCTCGCTGACGGCCTCTCTGGCGGACAGGATCCCGAACCGCGTCATTTTTTTCGGTGTGGACGTCCCCATCTACAAAAATCCCGTCTCCGAGGTTTCGGACGCGCCGTATTGTATCCATTGCAAGCACGAATACGACTATACTTACCGCACCTTCGGCCACCTCGGGGGCTTTTACTGCCCGGACTGCGGCTATAAAAGGCCGGAACCGCAGCTCGCCGTCACCGGCATACTCGAAACCGGACCGGCCTCCACGCGGGTGCGTATGCGCGTTTTCGGCGAGGACCTGCTCGTCACGGTCAACCTGCCGGGCGGCTACAATATTTATAATGCCGCCGGCGCCGCCGCGCTGTCCGAGGCCGCCGGTTTCAGCCGGGAAACGGCGAAGGCGGCAATCGCGGGCTTTTCCTGCGGCTTCGGACGCATGGAGGCTTTCGACCTCGGCGGAAAATCGGCGCGGATGATCCTCGTGAAAAATCCGGCCGGCTGCAACCAGGTCATCAACTATCTTTCCGCCCTTGATGAAAAAGCCCTGTTCGTCTGCTGCCTGAACGACAACTCAGCCGACGGAAAGGACGTTTCCTGGATCTGGGACGTAAATTTTGAGACGCTTTCGGATATAGCGGACCGGGTCCCCGAGATCCTCGTCGCCGGCATACGCGCGGGCGACATGGCGGTCAGGCTCAAATACGCCGGTTTCGATGAGACGAAGCTCCGCGTTTTTGACGGCGATTACGACGCGCTGATCACCGCGATGCAAGCGCAGCCGCTGCCCGTCGTCATCATGCCGACCTATACGGCCATGATGGCGCTCCGGGCAAAAATGAGCGCCGCCTTCGGCGGCAGGGATTTCTGGGAATGAGGAGCGCCGCGCTATGAAACTGAGTATCTGCCATCTCTACCCCGACGTTCTCAACCTTTACGGCGATACGGGCAACATCCTCTGCCTGAAAAAGCGCCTCGAATGGCGCGGCATCGGCTGCGAGGTGACGCCGCTGCCCATCGGCGCGAAGGCGGACCTCGCGCGCTTTGACCTGTTCTTCATAGGCGGCGGGCAGGACTTTGAGCAGGAGGTGCTCCTCGCGGACCTGCACGGCGGCAAGGACAGAGCGCTGCGCTCCGCCGTTGAGGACGAAAAGGTCTTTCTGTGCATTTGCGGCGGCTATCAGATGATGGGGCAATATTACCGGACGCACACCGGGGAGCAGCTCGATTTCATCGGCGCGCTCGATTTTCACACGGTCGGCTCCGACCTGCGCATGATCGGCAACTACATGTTTACCTGTTCTGAAAAAAACGGCGCTTCGACCGTCGTCGGGTTTGAAAACCACAGCGGAAAAACCTTTCTGGGCGACGGGGTCTCCCCGCTCGGCAAGGTCGTTTCCGGCTATGGCAACAACGGCGAGGACGGAACCGA
Organism: Oscillospiraceae bacterium; assembly: GCA_031264545.1. Lineage (GTDB taxonomy): Bacteria > Bacillota > Clostridia > Oscillospirales > Oscillospiraceae > UBA2658. The sequence goes on from JAISDV010000030.1 coordinate 2,837, forward strand.
GGGCGCGCGGTATAAAAACGTGTTCGGCGCGTACTGCCACGGGCCGATGCTGCCGAAAAACCCGGCGTTCGCAGACCTGATCCTGCAGACGGCGCTCTCCCGCAGATACCCCGGCGCCGCGCTTCCGCAGCGCGACGACAGTCTCGAACGCAGGGCGCACGACTATATGGCAAACAGGCTGGCAAGAACAAACTGAACAGATCGGTTTTCTGTACGGCGTTCTGCCGAAGGGCTGTCAGATGTGCGCCGCGTTTTGCCCCGCCGCGAGGCTTCTGCCCCGGTTCGGGATCAGCCTGTAGATTATACAGTAGAAAACGCAGGCGAGCGGGACGCCGGTGAACACGTCCAATATCGAGTGCTGCTTGATATAGACGGTGGACATGCAGATGAAGACGGAAAGCACAATAATGAAGGTGCGGAACCAGCGGTCGCGCAGCCGGTCGCATTTCAAAATCGCGAGCACCGCAGCCAGCGTCCCGAAGACATGCAGGCTCGGCAGCACGTTTGTGTTCGTGTCGCGGGCATAAAGCAGCTTTACGGCGTCGATGAGGATATTATCCCGAGGAAAATAGACCGGGCGCAGATTCTGCCCGTTTGGGAATACGGCGTAGAAAAGCACGATGGCCAGGAAGCCGCAGCCGACAAGCTGCATATATTTTTTGAAGCCCTCAACATCCTTCGCAAACAGGTACAAGCCGGTTCCGAGCATCAGCGGATACCAGAGCAGATAGGGAATCAAAAACCACTCGCAGAAGCGGATCGACCTGTCAAGCGGCAGATAAGAAACAAAATAACCGTGGGTGATATATTTCTCTTCCAGCATAAATATCAGCATATATACGGGGATAAAAAGCAAATATTTCGCGTGGGCATACTTTTTCAGATCGATTGCTCTGATTTTATCCTTGATCATTTCCGAAGGGCCTTCCTTTCCCGCATTCCGCCGCGCGCCCGGGTCTGCGCGGGCCAGCCTGTTTGCCTTTACGGTTCTGCCGGGTGAGACGGGGCCTCGTAAAAACAGCCGGAGCCCCATAAATGCCGCAAAGTGCACTTGGAAGGCTCCGCTCAGTGGAGCGGGTGATGGGAATCGAACCCACGTATCCAGCTTGGGAAGCTGGTGTTCTGCCATTGAACTACACCCGCGTTTTTCACACCGTGCCTGTTATTGTACCACCGCTTCGCCCGATATGCAAGTTGTTTTTCCAAGCGCTGTTTTGCCGCACTGTTCCGCGCTGCTTATTTAGACTGTCCGGCGCAGGAAATGTTTCCGCAGTCCCTCCGATTTTTGCAAATTCCACCGTTCCGTGGTATTATAATTCTATAACCGATTGCCCGAGCAAGAAGAAAAAATGCCGGAATCGTCTTCCGTACCATAAAACGGGGTAGAAAAATGACGGAGCTGCAAAGCGAGGTAAGATATCTGAAGGGTATTGGCCAGCAGCGTGCCGGCGCGCTCGCCAAGCTCGGTATCCGGACGCTATACGACCTGATTACCTACTTTCCGCGCGGCTATGAGGACAGAAGTGAAACCCTGCCCATCGCCGCGCTGACGTCAGGAATGAGCGCCTGTGTCCGCGCCATCGTTGTGACGGAGCCGAGCCTGAGCCGCGTCCGGCGCGGACTCGAGCTGGTCAAGCTGCGCGTTGCGGACGACAGCGGTTCAATCGACGTGACCTATTTCAATCAGAGCTATGTGCGTACGCAGCTCAAGAAAGGCTGCTCTTATATTTTCTTCGGAAGGCTTGCCGCCGAGGGCGCGCGCCGCACGATGGCCAATCCTGTTTTCGAGCCGGAGGACGGTCCCGCAGCCCTTACCGGGCGCATCGTGCCGATCTATCGCCTGACCACGGGCCTGTCCCAGAAGCTGATGAGCGCCTCCGTCCGGCAAGGACTGGACGCTGCGGGAAACGCGCTGCCCGATCCGCTGCCCGCTTCGGCCGCGGAGAACGCACAGCTTTGCAAAGCGCCGTTCGCCTATGAGAACATTCATTTCCCGGCGGACTTCGGCGCGCTGGAGCTTGCGCGCCGGCGTCTGGTTTTCGAGGAGCTGTTCGTGCTCTCCTGCGCGCTGACCAGAATGAAAAGCACCCGGATAAAAAAAAGCGGCATATACATTTCGACGCCCCGGCTCGAACGTTTTTATTCAAAGCTGCCCTTTCTGCTCACCGGCGCCCAGAAACGCGCGGCGGAGGACTGCACACGGGATATGCGCTCAGGCGCGACCATGAACCGGCTGATCCAGGGCGACGTCGGCAGCGGGAAAACCGTCGTCGCGGCGGCCTGTGTCTGGTGCGCACACGAGGGCGGCCTGCAGACCGCCTTCATGGCGCCGACCGAAATTCTCGCCGCTCAGCATTTTCGGACCTTTTCCGAGCTGCTTGCGCCCTTTGGGATCGCGGTCGCGCTGCTCACGGGGGCGATGCCGGCGAAGCAGAAGCGCGAAGCGCTGGCCCGGATCGCCTCGGGCGAGGTCTCCCTCGTCGTCGGCACGCATGCCCTGCTGAGCGAAAGCGTCGCGTTTTCCCGCCTCGCCCTTGTTATAACGGACGAGCAGCACCGCTTCGGCGTGAATCAGCGCGCCGCGCTGATCGCCAAAGGCGAAAGCCCGCACACGCTCGTTATGTCCGCCACGCCGATCCCCCGCACGCTTGCCCTTATCATCTACGGCGATCTTGACGTCTCCGTCATCAACGAGCTTCCGCCGGGGCGGCAGAAGGTGGACACTTTCGCGGTCGGCGAGGGCATGCGCGAGCGGATCTACGGCTTTATACGAAAGCAAGTGTTGGCCGGACGACAGGTTTTCATTGTCTGTCCCGCGGTCGACGAAAACGAAGAACGCCCTCAGGAGCTGAAGAACGCCGTGGACTACGCCGCCGAGCTCCAGGAAAAGATTTTTCCCGAGCTGCGCGTCGGCTGCGTGCACGGCAGAATGAAGGCCGCCGAGAAGGATAAGCGCATGCGCGCCTTCGCAGACGGGCAGTGCGACATTCTCGTCGCCACAACCGTCATCGAGGTCGGAGTCGATGTCCCGAACGCGGCGCTTATGGTGGTCGAGAACGCGGAGCGTTTCGGCCTGGGCCAGCTCCACCAGCTCCGCGGCCGGGTCGGCCGCGGGAAATACAAGAGCTATTGCGTGCTGTTTTCGGATTCCGAAAACGCAGTCTCGCGCGCCCGGCTGAAGGTCATGGAGCAGACGAACGACGGCTTTAAAATCTCCGAGGAGGACCTCAGACTCCGCGGGCCGGGTGATTTCTTCGGCTCACGGCAGCACGGACTGCCTGAAATGGGACTTGCCGACCTGGGCATGGATATGCGCGTGCTTTCCGAGGCGCAGGATGCCGCAAACGCGCTGCTCCGGTCGGATCCCGAGCTGCGCGCGCCGGAAAACGCAAAGCTCCGGGAACGGATCGACACGCTTTTCAGCTGTAACGAAGGCACCTTTAACTGAACGCGTTTCAGGGCTTGTTTTGAGAAATCGATCGCCCCCGGCGGGCGGCCATGCACACCGATTTCCCGAACAGCCCCTCGCCCGAAACGACAGGAACAGACAGTCATTTTGCCCCCTTCGCCGCATATAGTTGCATATACGGCGAAGGGGGCAGACTGTCAGTGTCAAAGAATAAGCTCATGCGGGACACCGCGCTGCTCACGGCCTCCTCTCTGGTCATGCGGTGCATCGCCCTGGTTTTCCAGGTATGGCTCGTCTCGCGCATCGGCGCCGCCGGGGTCGGCCTTTACGGACTGGTCGGCTCCGTCAGCTTTCTTGCGGCAACCGTGGCGATATCCGGCATACGCTTCGCCTCGACCCGGCTCATCTCCGAGGAGCTCGGGCTCCGGCGCGCGGGCGGTGTTGGCCAGGCCCTGCGCATCTGTCTCGCCTACAGCCTTTGTTTCGGCACGGCGTCCGCGCTCATCCTCTATCTCTGCGCGGAGCCGATCGGCTTTCTCTGGGTCGGAGACGCCAGAACGGTGCTCCCGCTGCGCATCCTCTCGCTGAGCCTGCCCTTCATCTCGCTCTCCTCCGTCATATACGGCTATTTCACCGCCAGCGGAAGGGTATTCAAGGGCGCTGTCGTGCAGGTGCTCGAGCAGTTGGTCAGGATCGGGCTGGTCGTCGTGTTTCTCGGCCTCGCTCCCCCGGGCGACCTCGAAAAAAGCTGCGCCTCAGTCAGCGCCGGAGGCTCTGCCGCGGAGCTTTGCTCCTTCCTGATAATCTTCGCGGTCTTCCTGCTCGACCGCAAAAAGTACGGCGAAAAGGCGAAGCCCTCACCGCGCCTGCCCGCCCGAATGCTCGGGATCGCGGCTCCGCTGGCGCTCTCGGCTTATGCGCGCAGCGCGCTCGCCACGCTTGAACAGCTTCTCGTCCCGCGCGGACTGAAGCTTGCGGGCTATACGGCCAACGGCGCGCTGGCTGGCTACGGCACGATCCAGGGCCTGGTCTTCCCGATCATTTTCTTCCCCTCCTGCATCCTGACGGCGCTGGCCGAGCTGATCGTCCCGGAGCTGACCGCCGCGCAGGTTGCGGGAAGGCGGCAGGAAATTTCCCGCACCGTCTCCGCTCTGCTTCGCAGGTCTCTGGCCTTTTCGCTGTTTGTCGGACTGATGCTCTTTCTCCTTTCCGAGCCGCTGAGCAGGACAATTTACAAAAGCGCGGACGCCGGCTATTACCTGCGCGTCTTTGCCTTCCTTGTACCGGTCATTTACATGGATATGGTGACGGACGGCTGCCTGAAGGGTCTGGGCGAGCAGCTCTGGTCGATGGGCTTTAACATCCTCGACGCCCTTTTCGGGATCGTGCTGGTCTATACGCTTCTGCCGCATTTCGCGCTCGGCGGCTATATCGGCATTATCTTTTTTGAGGAGCTTTTCAACTTCTCTCTGAGCATCTGGCGGCTGAGCCGGGTCACAAGGCTCCGGCTGTTTCCCGCAGAAGGGCCGGCGTATTAGGGGTTGTTTGAAAAATCGATCGCGCCCGTCGGATGCCCCTATTTTCCGCTCGGCCGCGCCGATTTTCCTTGAAATAAACCCATTATTCCTGCGGAAAATTGACTCGCATAGCAAAAAATATGGCCCGTCGGCCATGCACGCCGATTTTTCAAACAACCCCTAATACAGGGCGACGAATTCCTCGAGCGCCAGCCCGTTCGACATGATATAAGCCGCCGCCGCTTCCCCGACATAGCGGAAATGCCACGGCTCGAACATGACCCCCGTGAGCGCTGTTTTATCCTTCGGATAGCGAAGGATAAAGCCGTATTCCGCGCAGTTTGCGGCCAGCCATACAGAGAGCGCCGTGTACTCAAGCGATTCGTCCATATACGCATAATCCTGATCCACAAGGTCGCAGGCCAGCCCGAGCTGGTGCTCGCTCGTACCGGGATAGGCGACGATGGTTTTCGCCTTCTCGACCGCCGCTGCCTCGCTGCCCTCCGAATAGACGTACTCGCTCACTTTTTTGCCGAACAGGTATTCCTGCGCGGCGTAAGCCCTGTATGAAGAAGTGATGTAAACCACAAGCCCCGCCGCACGCGCCTCCGAGACCATCGCCTCCAGCGCGTCCGCCGCGCGGACATCAAAGCTCTGCCCGTCGTAAACGGTCCTCAGCTGCGGGATATAGTCGGCCGGAAGCGGGTTCTCCCCGTTTACCAGCGTATATTCCCAAGCGCTGATGTCAATATCCGGCCTGTCCGCATACGGCTCCGGCGTCGGAGACGGGCCGGGCGCCGGCGAAACGGAGGGCGCCGGGGTTCCCGCCGCCGGAGGCGTGCCTGCGGCAGCGGGCGAAGGCTCCGCACGCGCGCGTTCCGGTTCCACGGAACGCGCTATCAGCAGCGCGCCGAGAAGGACAAGCAGCATAATAAAAACGCCTGTTTTCAGAAATTTTCCCGCCATAGCGGCGCGGCCTCCCGCATTTTTTGTTCAAAAGCACCGCCCTCAAGACTGAAAGCGGCGCTTTTTTGTGTCCGGATCACTCGACGGTAACGCTCTTGGCGAGATTTCTCGGCTTATCGATGTCGCAGCCCCTGTAGAGCGCGATATAGTAGGCGAAAAGCTGGAGCGGAAGCACCGCCAGCGAGGGCAGCAGCGCCTCGTGCGTATCCGGGATCGTGATGACCTCGTCTGTGGCGGGAACAAGCTTATCCCTCAGCCGCTCCGAGGTGACGCCCATGACGCACGCGCCGCGCGCCTTGACCTCAAGCGCGTTGCTGATCGTTTTTTCAACGAGCCGGCCGCAGGTCGCGACGGCGATAACCAGCGTTCCGTCCACCACCAACGAAATCGTGCCGTGCTTGAGCTCTCCCGCGGCATGGGCCTCGGAGTGGATATAGGATATCTCCTTGAGCTTGAGCGAGCCCTCAAGCGAGAGCGCATAGTCGATATTCCGCCCGATGAAAAACAAGTCCTCATTGTTGAAATGCTGATACGCAAGATATTGGATGCTCGCCTTACTCTCGAGTATGCGCAGCATCTTCTCCGGCACGGCCTGCAGCTCGGAAAGCACGGCCGCGTATTCCGCCCCGGAAATCTGCCCGCGGCATTCCGCGATATACAGGGCGAGCAGTACGGTCACGGCAAGCTGGGTGCTGTAGGCCTTCGTCGTAGCGACGGCGATCTCCGGGCCCGCCCTGGTATAGATAACCTTATCCGCGCCCTTGGCAATTGAGCTGCCCTCGACATTGACGATTGCAAGCGCCGTCGCCCCGAGACGCTTCGCCTCACACTGGGCCTCGAGCGTGTCCGCCGTCTCCCCGGACTGGCTGATGCAGACAGCGAGGGTCTTTTCGTCCACAATCGGGTCGCAATAGCGGAACTCCGAGGCCAGCGCAACCTCCACCGGGATACGGGCGAGTTTTTCAATATTGTATTTGGCAATGACGCCGACATGATAGGATGAGCCGCAGGCGATAATAAAAATCCGCTCAAGGCCGTTGATGTACGCGCGGTCGAGCAAGCCGGAAAGATCGGCGCGGCCGTCCCTGACAAAAGGCTCGACTGTGCGCCTGACCGCCTCGGGCTGCTCCATGATCTCCTTGAACATATAGTGCTCGTAGCCGCCCTTATCCGCGGCGGAAACGTTCCAGTCGACAAGGTGCTTTTCCTTCCTGATCTCATCGAGGAAGGGCGTGTAGAATCTGATGCCGTCCCTGCTGACGAGCGCGATCTCGTCGTCGTCCAGATAGGAAACCGTTTTCGTGTGGCCAACCACCGCCATCACGTCGGACGCAAAAAAGCTCTCTCCGTCACCATAGGCGACGATGAGCGGGGCATGACTTTTGACCGCGACCAGGGTTTCCGGGTCATCCTCGCAGATCACGCCGAGGGCGTAGCTGCCCTCCAGCTCGCGCACGGTCCTTGCGACGGCTTCGAGGATGTCTCCCGCGTAATAGAAATCGATCAGCTGGGCGGCGACCTCCGTGTCCGTCTCGGAGGTAAAGACCCTGCCGCGCTTGGCGAGCATCTCCTTGAGCGGCGCGAAGTTCTCGATGATACCGTTGTGAACAATGGCAATGCGCCCGTTTTCACTGACATGCGGGTGGGAATTGACATCCGAGGGTTTGCCGTGCGTCGCCCAGCGCGTATGTCCGATACCGACGCTGCCCGGCGTTTTTTCTCCGCCATGGCACTTGTCCCGCAGGACGGAGAGCCTGCCCATAGCCTTGACGACGTCAATGCTCTCCCCGTTGCTGACGGCGATGCCCGCCGAATCATA
>JAISDV010000087.1 GCA_031264545.1 Oscillospiraceae bacterium
TGAGCGGCAGCCCGATCATCCAGAACGGGAAGCTGATCGGAGCGGTGACACACGTGATGATCCATGACCCGAGCAAGGGCTACGGCATATCCATCGAGCGCATGCTGGAGGCGGCGGGAGATATCGCGCCGCGGCAGAAAGCGGCCTGAAGAAAATCGGTGCCGCACAACGCCTCTCCCGGCGTTTGCGGCATCTTTCAGCTGTGTCCGGCGAAGGCATATAAATATTATGTAAACCCTCGGGAAACGCGCGTGCTTTATTATTCCCATTTCGGGACCGCGCTGAAATGCCGGTGCGAGATACATTTCTGTGATAAAAACGCTCGGACTCTGCGAAAAAGACGCTCAGCAAGGTATCAATTTTTTGCCCCGGTTTCTGGTTATATCTTACAAGAAGGATAGGGCGTTAAGGAAAAGTATCCGCCGAAATTCGTCGATTTTGGAAGGATGCCGTCAAAGTATCTGATTCGGTCGAGAATAGTCGAATTATGTAAACAAAAATCCCGGCCTTTTTTACACTTTTTTGTTGCACTTTATAGTAAGATATGGTAAATTATACTCATTTGGCGGTGTTTGTGCTTAAATAAAGAAATGGCCTGCCGTATATGTATAATAACGGAGGAAATATTATGGAAACCAAGTCAAGAGTACTGATCGCAGATTCCGGGGAGGATTTTCGCTTTTTGATGGCGGACACGATCTCTTCGGAGGAGGACATGGCGGTAGTCGCTACCGCCGGAGACGGCATCGAAGCGCTGACGCTGATCGAGCAAAAGCACCCCAATGTGATCGTTATGGATCTCGTTCTGACCAAGCTCGACGGCCTGGGCGTTCTCCAGAAGCTGTCGCAAAGCAGTCAGCGTCCCGCGGTGATCATCGTCTCCGGTTTTTTTAACGACCATGTGGTACAGAAGGCGGCCGAGCTTGGCGCCTACTACTTCATGCCGAAGCCCTGCGATGTGCCCGCCCTGCTCAGCCGCATAAGGCAGGTGAGCGCCGTAAGCCGCGCGGCTTCCGCTTCCTCCAGACAGCAGGGCGTGGACATGTACCGCCGGGAGGAGAATCTCGAGGCGGTGGTCACGGATGTCATACATGAGATCGGCGTTCCGGCACATATCAAGGGTTATCAGTATCTCAGAGAAGCCATTATATTGACAATAAACGATATGGACATCATCAATTCAGTGACCAAAATCCTTTATCCCACAGTCGCAAAAAAATTCAGCACTACGCCTTCGCGCGTCGAAAGGGCGATAAGGCACGCGATAGAGGTCGCGTGGGACAGGGGCGATATTGAGACGCTCCAGAAATTTTTCGGTTACACGGTTTCCAACGTCAAAGGCAAGCCGACCAACAGCGAGTTCATCGCGATGATAGCCGACTGCCTGAGTCTCAGGCGGAAGGTTGCGGAGCGCTGAGCGCGCGTTGAATACGGCCGCTTCCGGCCGCGCGAAAAGGTGCTGCAGCTTTTGCTGCAGCACCTTTTCGCCAATACGCCAATATTATTTCATGTATTCCAGTATCAGTTGTCCCGGCACTTTGTAGACCATGCCGGTAAATGTGTCGTCTCCGTTGCGCACGATCACTGGGATATATCCGTCGCTGCCGTCGCTCGGCAAACTTGAACCCTGCCTGAAAATGCCGTTTTCATCAAACGGCGCAGCATCCATGGCTTCCTGGGTGATTGGAATATATGAATTTAATGGTTGATTGTCCAGAGAGTAGTATTCATACGCGTCGCCGTAGGTGAGCGCTTGCACGCTGTCCGGCACGACCGCGCATTTATCCAGCGGTATGCTCCGGAGAAGCTTCTCGTACGCCTCATAATCCTTCTGATTTTGCGCCTGCTGCTCTTTGCTCAAGGTACTGGAGACTATGCCTGTTCCCGGTAGGTCGATCGTGACGTCCCTTTCCGCCGTTTTTCCGTTGCTGAAGCTCGCCTTGGCGTGGACATTTATCTTTAAGAACGTGAAAAGAGAAGCGGGTTCCCAATTGCCGGCGTAGTTTGTACCCCAAAAAAGCAGATAATTATCGGCCGTTTCCCTGTCGAGGGTTATCGTACTGCCGACATCGTCAAAATCCCTGCCGAACACGACCAGCTGATGGTCCGGCCCCGCATACGAGGCGGAAACGCCGCTCATTGAGATATCGGACAGATTGCCGACATATTGCTTGGCAAAGAAGCCGTCGTCGGTGGAAAATTCCACGCTCTCGATGTTCTCACCCTCGCATCGGAGCCCGATGCCAAGGTACAGGGTTTTCGTCTCCCCGTCGATATGTCCTCCCCAATATTCGGGCCGGTTGTTCGCGATGTCCACCTCGCGAAGCTGGACCGAACCGTCCTCCTGCACCGCCATCGCGTAGGCTTTTATGACAAATATGTTGTCGGCCTGCGGCGTTAAAAGCATACTGCCCAACACCATCAGGCATAGTACAGCCGCCGCTGCCGCAAATGATCCCGCCGCTTTGAAGACGGGGCGTTTCTTATGCTGTTTTTGCATGGCTTGATCAAAAACACGATTTTTTACCTCGTCGTTCGGCTGGACAGTATTAAAAGCATTGACGATTTTATCATTCTTCATTGCCTAACACGCCTCTCAATAGAATTCTTGCTTCGCGCAAGTGGTTGCGAATGGTAGAGTGCGGTTTCTTTAATATCCCCGCGATTTCTTCTGAGGTGTAACCCACGTAATAATAGAGATAAATCACATCTTTATAGCGCGTGGGCAGTTCCATGACGGCCCTTAGCGTTTCGTCAATATGGATCGGATCATCATTTTGCAAATTTTCACAAGCGTCTATATCTGCGCGGCTGCGCCACCAATGGTTAAGGTGATCCTTACAGGTGTTTATCGTAGTGCGTATAAGCCATGCTTTTTCATGTTCGGCATTCTGAAATGTGATGCCTTTTTGCATGATCTTTACAAATACATCTGCGGTTAGGTCCTCTGTATCAGATGGGTTTTTCAGATATGAGAAGCCGATTCGATATACCATGTCGAAATGCCGCCTGTATATTTCCTCAATGTTCTTTAATGGCGCTCCCTTGCCGCGCGCTGGCAAAGGCTCTATCATCTCGCAACCCCCTTTGTTAGTAATACGATTTAGAGGCTTAAAATGTCGGGGATTTTAAAAAAGTTTCATAGTCTGTGAGGATTGTAATATGCCCGGTAAAATTTTATCATATCACATCAACCGCTATAAAAGTTGCGAGAGCGTGCGGAACATAAGCAAAGACCGCCCGGAAAGACGGTCTGTGTGAGTCCGCCCTTCAAACCGCCCTTCAAGCCGCAAATAAGTATGGAACATCCGGAAAAAGTATGATAAAATACATTTATAAAAGATCTTTATAGATTATACTTAAAGGATACACGCGACAAACGGGCGGATTGGCGGGCTGAAAGGTGTGGGAGAAGCATAATGGAGCGTATAGCTGCCAAGACAGATGATTTTATGAGACGCATCGGCATGCACCCGGAGCAGACGGATATCGGGGAAACGACGCGCCGCTGTGTTTCGGAAATGGAAAGGGGCCTGCGCGGAGAGAACTCGTCACTGACGATGATCCCGACCTACATATCCGCCCGTGGCACCCCGCCTGACGACGTCCCGGTTATCACCGTCGATGCCGGCGGCACGAACCTTCGGCTCGCGCTCGTCACCTTCAGGCAGGGCAGACCGGAAATTTCCCATCTGGAGGTGTGCCCGATCCCCGGGAGCCTGCATGAGGTGACGGCGGATGAATTCTTTGGCGAGCTTGCCGATAAGCTCCTGCCCCTGACGGCCTTCGGCGACAGGATCGGCTTCTGCTTCTCCTATCCCGCGGAGATATTTCCCGATCGGGACGGCAGGATACTGCGGTTTTCCAAGGGTGTGAACGTCAAGGATTCGGCGGGGCTCGTTATCGGGAAAACACTCAAAGCGCGGCTTGCTGAACGCGGGGTGACGAAGGCGCTGGGCTTTACGCTCCTCAACGACACGGCAGCCGGGATGATGGGCGGCGCGGCGGAATTTTCCGTTTCAGGATTTGACGGCATCTGCGGGCTGATACTCGGAACCGGCTTCAATACCTGCTACCCTGAAAAGGGCACGGAGATAACGAAGCTGAAAAATGCCGAGGATATGATCATCAACTGCGAAACGGGAAATTTTTCCTGTCTTTTCCGCGGCCGGGCGGATGAAATGACCGATTTATCTTCGGAAAACCCCGGCATCGGTCTTTGCGAAAAAATGATTTCAGGCGCCTACCTTGGCAAGGTCATCACCAATACGGCGCGGTTGGCGGCGGAGGAAGGCCTGCTTTCCGCCGGTTTTGCCGAGGCGCGGCCCTTTGCGCTGCCCGAGCTGGACGACTTCCTCCGTTCGGTGTGCAACAGAGTATCGGGCTTGTGCAGAGGCGGCGACGAGACAGTCATGAGGCGGATCATCGACCTCAGCTTTGCGCGCGCGGCAAAGCTCATCTGCGTCAATATCGCGGCGCTCTGTCTCAAGTGCGACGGCGGAAAGCGCGCGGAGCGGCCGTTCTGCGTCGTTGCGGAGGGCTCGACCTTCTACAAATCTCTTTTGCTCCGGGATAAGCTCGAGGTCTGCGTTAAAGAATACATCGCGGGGCGCCTTTCCCGCCACATCGTTTTCAGAGGGGCGGATAAGCTGACCCTGACGGGCGCGGCGCTCTCCGCGCTCATCAATTGAGGCTGTTTACAATTTTTCGCATTTGTGGTAAAGTATTTTTCCAGCCGGGTGAATTGTCCAGTCGGATACGACGGATGCTGTAAGGATGAAGTTTGTATGCTTGAGAAGCTGAAGGAACTCGATGAAAAATACGCCGAAATCGAAAGACGGATGACGCTGCCCGAATACTATTCGGAGCCCGCGGCCTATACGAAGCTGGCCAGGGAGCAAAAGGAGCTGACCCCGGTCGTCGGGACCTACCGCCGCTACCGCGGCTTTGAAAACACGGCCGCCGAGGACAGAAAGCTGCTTGGCGCGGGCGTGGACGACCCCGAGCTCAGAGAGCTGCTGCGCGAAGAGCTCGAGGACGCGCGGCGGCAGATGGAAGCGATCGCCGAGGAGCTGAAAGCGCTGCTTTTGCCGAAGGACCCCGACGACCGACGGAATGTCATCGTTGAAATCCGCGGCGGGGCCGGAGGCGACGAGGCGGCACTTTTTGCTTTCAGCCTTTTTCGCATGTATTCCATGTACGCCGAGTCGAGGCGCTGGAAAACCGAGATCGCCTATATCAACGAAACGGAGATCGGCGGCGTCAAGGAGGTCAGCTTCATTATCGAGGGTGAGGGCGCTTATTCCCGCCTGAAGTTTGAGAGCGGCGTCCATCGTGTGCAGCGCGTTCCGGATACCGAAGCCTCCGGCCGCATCCATACGAGCACCGTAACTGTCGCCGTACTGCCGGAAATGGACGAGGTGGATTTTGAGATAAGTCCTGCTGACCTCCAGGTCGACACTTTCCGCTCGAGCGGGGCGGGCGGCCAGCATGTCAACAAAACCGAGAGCGCCATCCGTATCACGCACCTGCCTACGGGCACGGTCGTCGAGTGCCAGGATGAGCGGAGCCAGCATAAAAACCGCGAGCGCGCAATGAAGATCCTGACCTCCCGCCTTTACGAGGCCGAGCAGGAAAAGCAGAACGCCGCACTGGCGGCCGAGCGGAAAAGCCAGGTCGGAACAGGCGACCGGTCGGAGCGCATCCGCACCTATAATTTTCCGCAGGGGCGCGTGACCGACCACCGGATCGGGCTGACGCTTTATAAAATCGAGCAGATCATGAACGGGGAGCTCGATGAAATTATCGACGCCCTCGTAACTGCCGGCCAGGCCGAAAGAATGAAGGCCGCCGGCGGCGAATAAGGTATCGGAGACGCGCGGATGGAGACACGGGAGCTGAGTGATAATATAGCGGCTGCGGCGGAGATACTGGCCGCCGGCGGGCTTGTCGCCGTCCCGACGGAGACGGTCTACGGCCTTGCCGCCAATGGCTTTGACGGAGACGCCGTCGCCAAAATTTACGCGCTCAAGGGCAGAGCGGAGGATAAGCCCCTGAGCCTCATGGTCAAGGGCACAGAGGCTTTCGGTGCGCTGTGCGAGGCCGTGCCGAAGGCGGCGTACCTGCTGGCCGATATTTTTTGGCCGGGACCGCTGACGATCGTGTTAAAAGCAAAAAATACCGTTCCCGGTATCGTCAGGGCCGGGGGGGGAACCGTCGGCCTGAGATGCCCCGACCACCCGAAGCTCAGGCAGTTGCTCGAAGCGGCCGCTTTCCCGCTCGCCGCGCCCTCGGCCAATCTGTCCGGGGAGAAAAGCCCGGTGAGCGCGGAGTGTGTCCGGCGCTGCTTTGACGGGAAAATCGCGGGTATAATAGACGGCGGCGTCTGCGTGCTGGGACGGGAATCCACTGTTATAGACCTTTCAAAAACGCCGTATACGGTGCTGCGGGAGGGCGCGGTTCCATCGGAGGACATCTTCAATGCGCTTACGGCGTCCCTTACCCTCATCGGCATTACCGGCGGAACAGGCAGCGGAAAAACCACGGCGCTGAACGTTATTCGGGAAATGTGCGGGCTGATCATTGACGCGGACGCGGTGTATCACAGGCTGCTTGCCGAGAGCGCGCCGATGCATGAGGCCCTGGATGCGCGCTTTCCCGGTGCGATTCCGCCCGGCAACCACGACACAAAGGCGCTGGGACAGATCGTTTTTTCTGACCCGGACGCCCTGCGCGACCTCAACGCGATCACGCACCGCTTCGTCGGCGAAGAAATCGGCAGGCTGCTTTCGGACTGGGCAAGACGGGGAAATACGCTTGCCGCCATAGACGCTATAGCCCTGATCGAGAGCAAAATCGGCGCGGTCTGTCGGGCTACGGTCGGCATTATCGCCCCGCGGGAAACGCGGATCACGCGGCTGATGGTGCGCGAGGGTCTTTCCCGCGCCTATGCCGAGCTGCGTATATCCGCCCAGAAGCCCGACAGCTTTTTTGTGCAAAACTGCGACTATACCGTCATAAATGACGGTACGCAGTGTGATTTCGGGCATAAATGCAAAGAACTATTTGAAGATATTATAAGGAGCTAAGATATGGATAAGGAAAAATCCCCGAGAAAAGACAGGCTTTTTTATGAGCAGAAAAACGGGCATCTTCTGATCGACAAGAAGGAAGCGGCGCGCGTCGAAAGCTACTGCAAGGGATATATGGACTTTCTGGACGCGGCCAGAACGGAGCGCGAGGCCGTCAGAGAGGGCATCAGGCTGGCTGAGGCAAAAGGCTTTGTCCCCTATAAAGCGGGAATGAAAATCGCGCCCGGAATGAAGCTCTACCACGCCAACAGAGGCAAGGCGCTGCTGCTTGCGGTTATCGGCACAAAACCGCTCTCGGAAGGCTCCGTAATCGCTGCGGCGCATGTCGACAGCCCGCGTCTCGATCTCAAGCAGCTTCCCGTCTATGAGGACAGCCATATCTGCTATTTCAAGACGCATTATTACGGCGGGGTCAAGAAATACCAGTGGCTGACGATTCCGCTCGAGCTGCACGGCGTCATCGCGCTCAAAAACGGTGAAACGCTGGACATCTGCATCGGCCGGGACAAGGCGGATCCCATTTTTCAGATAAGCGATCTCCTGCCGCATCTGGCAAAGGATCAGCGAAAAAAGAGCTCTGAGGAATTCGTTCCGGGTGAAAACCTCAATCTGATCGCGGGTACGATCCCGGACAGCGAGGAGGTCGGGGACAGAGTTAAGCTTGCGGTGATGGCGCTGCTCAACCGGAAATACGGCATCATTGAGGAGGATTTCCTTTCGGCTGAGCTTTCGGCCGTACCTGCTTTTGAGACCCGCGAGGCGGGGCTTGACAGAAGCCTGATCGCCGGCTACGGCCACGACGACCGCGTCTGCGCCTATGCCGAGCTTGCGGCCATCTTTGAGACGGAAAATCCTGAAAAGACCGCCGTTTGTATTCTTGCGGATAAAGAGGAGATCGGTTCCGAAGGCGTTACCGGCATGAAGAGCAGGGCCTTCGAGCGCTTTATGGACGCGCTCTGCGACGCTCAGGGCGCCAAGCTCTCCGACTGCTTTGCAAACAGCCTTTGTATTTCCGCCGATGTGGTCAACGCTTTCGACCCCGTTTATCCGGAGGTCTCGGAAAAGCGGAACGCCGCGCAGATCAACTGCGGCATAAGCCTGTGCAAGGTCAGCGGCCACGGCGGAAAATCCGGTTCGAGTGACGCTTCCGCGGAGTTGGTCGCGCGCCTGCGCAGGATTTTCGCCGACAACGCGGTCGTCTGGCAGATGGCTGAGCTGGGCAAGGTCGACCAGGGCGGCGGCGGTACCGTTGCGGTGTATATGGCCGAGCGCAATATCGATACGATCGACGCGGGCGTGCCCGTGCTCTCGATGCACGCGCCCTGCGAGACGGTCTCGAAGCTCGACTGCTATATGACCTATAAGGGTATCAAAGCCGTGTACGGCGAAAAGTAACTCTTATAAAATCCCCCATTTCTGCAAAGACTAAAGCAGAAACGGGGGATTTTTAATGCAGCGATTTACAGCCAGGGGAAATGAAAAAAAACGGGAGGAAGCGCAGCTCGCCGAGGGTGTGAACAGCTTCGGCAGCGCGCTTGTCGGCCAGGGACAGAGTCTGATACACTGCCTGACCATCGTCGGCCAGGTCGAGGGACACCAGCTGCTCAGCGAGAACGCAAAAACGACCAAATACGAGCATGTCATGCCCATCATTGCGGCGGTTGAGGAAAGCCGCGATATCCGGGCGCTTTTGGTTCTGGTGAATACCGCCGGCGGCGACGTCGAGGCCGGGCTTGCGATCGCGGAGCTGATCGCGGGAATGAAAAAGCCGACCGCCTCGATCGTGCTGGGCGGCGGGCACTCGATCGGCGTTCCGCTGGCCGTGGCCGCGAAAAAAAGCTATATCGCGCCCTCCGCGGCGATGACCATTCATCCTGTGCGGCTCAACGGAGTCGTTATCGCGGTTCCGCAGAGCTTCAATTATTTTCAGAGGACGCAGGAGCGCGTTGTGAAATTCATCATCAGCAATTCCCGTATCACGCGGGAAAAGCTGCTGGATTATATGCTGCGGACAAGCGAACTCGCCAACGATGTCGGAAGCGTGGTCGATGCGGAGGACGCGGTAGCCTGCGGCCTGATCGACTGCGTCGGCTCGCTCTCGGGCGCGCTGGATTACCTCCATGCGGAAATATCGAAGGCGGCGGGTGTCCGAGAGGACAATACGGACTAAGAATCTGTATTTACAGCCTTTTCGCCGCAAGGAAAAACAATGCGACGGTCCCCGGGCCGGCATGCGAGCCGACGACCGGGCCGATAGGGTTGATGACGATCCGTGTCACGCCGAGCGTTTCGCGCACGCGCTCCGCGACATATTCCGCATCCTGCAGGGCGTCGCCGTGGCTGATAAACACGGTCTGTGAGGCGGGCTCGACTGCCGTCCTCTTCATATGGGCGACCAACGCATCAAGGCTGTTTCTGCGCCCGCGCACCTTGTCGACGGGAATCAGGTGTCCCTCGTCGTCAACGTGAAGGACAGGCTTGATGCTGAGCGCGGTCCCGACGAGGGCGGAGACGCCTGAGACGCGGCCGCCGCGCTTTAAATGATTGAGATCGTCCACTGTGAACCAGTGGGCGAGATGAAGCCTGTTTTCCATTACCCACGCGGCAAGCGCGTCGACATCGAGGCCTTCCTCTTTCTTCCGGACGGCGTGCCAGACGAGCAGGCCTTCGCCCATGGAGGCGGCGAGCGTATCGACCGCGGCGACCTTCCTGCCCGGGAATTCCGCCCTTAGCTCCTCGGCAGCCAGGCGGGCCGAATCGTAGGTGCTCGAAAGCCCCGAGGAAAAGCCGAGATAGAGCACGTCCAGTCCTTCGGCGAGATAGGGCTTGGCCGCATCCTTGAATACTTCGCCGTTTACCTGAGCGGTCGTGGAGGCCTTCCCCGAGCGAAGCAGCTCGTAAAAGGCGTGCGAGGAGAGGTGTTTCTCGTCGGGCGTGTTCAGATAGTCCCGGCCATCGACCGTGAAATGCATCGGTATCACGTGAAGGCCGAGATCGTCGACCATCCCCTGGGGCAGGTCCGAGGTCGAGTCGGTGATGATTTTGTAATCGTTCACGGGCTATGTCTCCTTACATCGGTATGTCTTTTGTCAGTATAACACAAAGTTACCCAATAATCCATAGGCACCTTGCCAAAAAACTGCGGCAAACGGGCAAAAAACAGAGCCGGCGGGCAGCGGAAAGCGCTGCACGCAGACTCCGTTTTTTCTTTTATCGGGGATCCTCGCGGGGAAAAACGCGCGGGAGTGCTTAGGACGTAAAAAGGCTATTCGACGTCCTGGAGCGCGTCGTAGCCTTCCTCGCCCGTCCGCACCTTAACGACGTTTTCAACGTCATAGACGAAGACCTTGCCGTCGCCGATGTGTCCGGTGTAAAGCACGCGTTTCGCCGCTTCGATAACAGTCCGGACGGGAACCGCGCTCACGACGATCTCGATCTTGATTTTTGGCAGGAGGTTCGTTTCAAATTCCACGCCGCGGTAATATTCAGTCGTGCCGCCCTGAATACCGTAGCCGAGGACATTTGTGACCGTCATTCCGGTTATACCGATCTTATCCATGGCATCCTTGAGCGCCTCGAGCCGGATCTGCTTGGTGATGATCTCCACTTTCGTCAGCTTAACGCCGCCTGCGGGCGCCGGACTGCTGACGACCGTGACCGGGACGGCCTGTTCGACGGGAACGGCCGGCGCGGCAACGGGTGCGGACAGAGATTCCGGGGCGGCGCCGAGCGCCGCCAGCTTCTGTCCCGGCAGGGAGTATTCGCCCGTGTAGTCGATGGTCGCGAAATCGGGATAACCCTTCTGGCCATGCTCTCCGATATCCAAGCCCTCGAGCTCCTCCTGCGCGGAGACACGGAGACCCAGCGTGGCCTTGATGGCGTACCAGATGATACAGGTTGCCGCAGCAGTGAAAGCGGCGACGCATAGGATGCCAAACGCCTGCTTTCCGAGCAGGGCAAGACCGCCGCCGAAGAAAAGGCCGTTCGGGCTGCTGATTCCGCCAATACCGTCCTGCGCGAACAGGCCGACAAAAAGCGTTCCGAGCACGCCGTGCACCAGATGCACAGACAGCGCGCCGACCGGGTCGTCGATCTTGATCCGGTCGAAGAACATGACGGCAAAAACCACGAGCACGCCTGAGATCGCGCCGATTATCAGGGAGCTGGACACGCTCACAAAAGCGCAGCAGGGCGTGATGGCGACAAGGCCGGCGAGCAGACCGTTGATCGACATACCGAGATCGGGCTTGCCGATCACGAGCCAGGAGGCTGCGGTCGCCGTAAGAACGGCAATCACGCCCGAGGTGTTGGTGACGACGAGGATATGGGAAATACTCGTCGGCTCGGCGGCCATCGTGGAGCCGGGATTAAAGCCGAACCAACCCAGCCAGAGGACGAAGGCGCCGATCGTCGCAAGGCCCATATTATGTCCGGGTATGGGGTGTATCCTGCCGTCCTTTGTGTATTTTCCGAGGCGCGGACCGAGGATGATCGCACCGGTCAGCGCCGCCCAGCCGCCGACGGAGTGGACGACGGAGCCGCCCGCAAAGTCCAGCATACCGAGCTGTGCGAGAAAGCCGCCGCCCCAGATCCAGTGTCCTACAATGGGGTAAACGAGCAGAGTCAGGAAAAACGAAAACACGATGAAGGAAATGTATTTGACGCGCTCGGCGACCGTGCCGGAAACGATGGTTGCGGCCGTGCCGCAGAAAACGAGCTGGAAAAAGAATTTCGCCCAGAAAGGAATCCCGGTCCAGGAAATCGCCGAATACACGCCCCGATAGGCGTCTCCCGTGGCCGGGGAGTTGTCGGCTCCGCTCGCGAAGAACAGGCCCTTGAGTCCCATAAAACCGCTGCCGTCGCCGAACATCAGTCCCCAGCCAAGCAGCAGGAAGCCGAGTGAGGATATTGCGAAAACGATGAAGTTTTTCGAGAGGATGTTAACAACGTTTTTCTGCCGGGTAAGACCCGTCTCCACCGAGGCAAAGCCGAGATTCATAAAGAATACCAGCATACCCGCAAGGAGCACCCAAATTGTGTCGAGAATGACTTTAGTGTCCATATAATACGACCTCTCTTCAAAAAAATATGTTCGTTGAGTGCGCCCGGCCGAGCGTAAAACGCAACGGCAACAAGGATGCTGTGGCGTGAGCACAACATCCTTGTTGCCGTTATTGTCTGAATTTTAATATATTGCCGCGCCCGTGTCAATAAGCGGCGAAAAATTTGATACTTTTCAATATGAGACAAAGCGGATCTATGCTGATTTTATGGCACTTTTATTGTATTTTTTTGGAAAAATCCGCTGAGGACCGAGCTGCGGGTCTAGCTGTAAAGCTTTCCGACCAGGCGGTTGCATAAATTTACCGGCAGGATTTTGGCGATCGTCACAAAGAATTTATACTTGCTTCCCACCGTGTATAGGACCTTTGGCCGCTTTTTTCGCGCCGCGCGAAGGAGCACTCCGGCAACTTGGTCCGGACTCATGCCGGAAAGCTCGTCCTTTTCCATCGCGGAAACAGCCCGCCTGACCGCTTCCCCATAAAGCGCTTCGCCAGACTCGCTCTTCTCACGCGCCGCCGTGAAGCCGGTGTGCGTGTCGCCGGGCATGACCGCACAGACCCGGATTCCGAAGGGACGCAGCTCATTGGCCAGCGCGAGAGTCAGCGCGTTTACGGCAGCCTTTGTCGCGGAATAAAAGGCCTGGAAAGGGATGGACAATGGGGCGGCAACCGAGCTGAGGTTGATGATGCGGGCACCCGGCGTCTGCCGGAGATAGGGCAGCGCTTCCTTGCAGCAGAGGAAGGTTCCAAAGAAATTGACGTCGAAGATACGGCGTGCCTGTACCTCGTCCGTGAATTCTATCGCGCCGGAGATACCCATGCCCGCATTATTGACAAGAACGTCCAGGCGGCGCGTCTGCCGGAAAATCTCCGCGAAGGCGGCTCTGAGCTCGTCGGGCCTGGTGATGTCCGCCGTGATATGGGTTACGCCATTTTCGTTCTTCCCCGTGCGGCTGAGCTCGTATACGGCATAGGCGTTTCTCGCAAAGAGCGCGGCGGCGCTTTTTCCAATACCGCTGCTCCCGCCGGTTATCACAACTACATTGCCCATTTTTCCTCACCCAGTACGTCCTCGATGATATCCATGGCTTCGTCGAGTATGGCCTCGTTGTGGGAGGCCATGTAGCTTGTGCGCAGCAGGCATTCCGCGGGCGGCGTTGCGGGCGGCAGGACGGGGTTGACGTAAACGCCCCTGTCGTAAAGCGCCTTGGCGATTCCGAGAGTACGCATCATGTCGTAGGTATAGATGGGAACAATCGGCGTCGGGCTCTCGCGGTGCCTGATGCCGCGCTTTTTCAGCCCGCCGCGTACATATCGGGCATTGTGCGCGAGCCTCTCGACCAGCTCCGGGTGCGTCTCCAGCTCGCGCAGAGCGGCAAGGGCGCAGGCACAGCTGGCCGGGGTGATGGATGCTGAGAAAATGAAGGGGCGGGAGTTGTGGCGGACGTAGTCGCAGACTCTTTCCGAAGCTGCCATATATCCGCCGAGAGCGGCCAGCGATTTTGAGAAGGTCCCCATATAAATATCGACCGCGTTTTCGAGTCCGAAATAGTTTGCCGTGCCGCGGCCGCCTTCGCCGATCACGCCGAGGCCGTGCGCGTCGTCTACCATCGTGCGTGCGCCGTATTTCCGGGCCAGCTGCACAATTTCCGGCAGCCTGGCAATGTCGCCGCCCATGCTGAAAACGCCGTCCGTCACGATGAGGATGCCCGCGCTCTCCGGCACGCTCGCGAGCAGCCGCTCGAGATCAGCCATATCATTGTGCTTGTAGCGGAGCATTTTCCCGTAGCTGAGCTTGCA
>JAISDV010000143.1 GCA_031264545.1 Oscillospiraceae bacterium
CTTATGATGCGCAATCTCCAAACACGTGTTTAATAACTTTTAGAATGGACGGAAATAAAAATCAAATGAGCGTCGAGATACCCGAATAGTGTCGTCGCAGACATAACTTTGTTTAGTCGTCCACCGAGGCAGATTTAGTATACTGTGTGCTGACCACCCTGATGGAGATTGCGAAGGTGCCAAGCACAGGCGCGTCCAACGCCAATGAGGGAATTAACACCGCCGATAAACGGTTGAAGGAATTGGTTCGAGATAAATCCGCGCCCCGCAACCGAACCGAGCAGGAAATCGCCGGATACCGTGATGTGCTTGCCGCGATTCGCGAAAGCTATGACTATATCTATCCACGCCCGAACATCATCCTGCGGTAACGGCGTTCATCGAAGCGTTGGAAAAGGATGAGCATGACGCGCTCTTGCTTATCTCGATGTTCATATTGGATTTTCTCTGTATTCACCCGTTCAATGACGGCAACGGACGCATGAGCCGTTTGCTCACTTTACTGCTGTTCTACCGTGCCGGATACCTTGCGGGTAAATATATCAGCGAAATAGCACGACAATGAGAACGACTATATCCCGTTCATCCGCTATTACCTCGGTATTCTGCAAAAGGCTTATAACGCGGTTGAGGAAAGGGTGGCGTATCTGAGTCGGAAAGGACTTTCCAAACCTGACCGAATCGAAGCCGTCATTGACCAAAAAATCGGCAAAATCACGAAGAAAAAACTTATGGAGGCTCGCCCGATATCAGCAAGGTGACGGTTGAACGCACGCTGACCACGCTTGTTAAGCGGGCTTATCTTGTAAAAATCGGCGGCGGCCGCACAACTGCCTACGGCAAACCGACAAGCAAGCTTGAGGAGTAACAAGAGAAAAGGCGCACTATGAAAAAGGAAGGGTAAAGACCATGCTGTTAAAAGGAATTGGCGCGTCGCCCGGGGCGGCGCTTGCGCCGATACATTACATCAGACAGCCGGATCTGTCCGTTAAGAAATTGGAGGGCAAAGGCGCCGCAGCCGAGCGCGCACGCTTTGAAAGGGCCAGGGAGCGCGCCTTCAGAGAACTGGACGCGCTGTATGAGACGGCGGCGCAGGCCGATCCCGCCGCCGCGCAAATTTTCGAGATACACAAGCTGATGCTCGGTGACCCCGATTTCTGCGACGGCGTCGAGGCCGGGCTGAGCGAAGGACTGAACGCGGAATATGCCGTCTCAAGCGCGGCCGCCGTGCTTGCCGATTTTCTGAATACGCTCGATAACGCGGTCATGCGCGGACGGGCGGCGGATATCCGGGACGCGGCAGGCAGGATCATTCTGATACTCAAAGGCGCTGCAGACGGCGGCGCGTTTCCGGAGGGAGAAATAATCGTTGCGGCGGAGGATCTTCTGCCCAGCCAGACGGTCAGGCTTGACAGGAACCGTGTGCGCGGCTTTGTGACAAAGTATGGCGCGATGACCTCTCATTCCGTTATTCTTGCCAGAACGATGGGGATACCCTGTGTCGTCGGCCTGGGCGAGGGCTTCGACAGGCTGCCGAAAAGCGGCGAGCTCGCCGTCGACGGGCGCTCCGGCGAGCTGCTTTTCGATATGAGCGGAGCGGAAAGAGCCGCGTTCCTGCGCCGCGCAGAGTCGGCCGCCGGCGAAAAGGCGGCGCTCAGCGCCTATACAAGCGCCAACGCCGTAACGCCGGGCGGACATAGCGTCCTTGTCTGTGCGAACATCGGCGGCGTCGGGGACGCGGAAGGTGCCGCTGCCTTCGGCGCGGACGGCGTGGGCCTTTTCCGCAGCGAATTCCTCTATCTCGAAAGCCCGGGCTTTCCGGACGAGGAAACTCAGCTTGCGGCCTATCGGGCTGTGCTGGAAAAGCTCGCGCCCAAGCCCGTCACCATCCGCACGCTCGATCTCGGCAGCGACAAGCAGCTGCCTTATTTCGATATCCCGGGCGAGGAAAACCCTGCCTTAGGCTGCAGGGCCATACGCATCTGCCTGAAAGAGCCGTCTGTTTTCCGTACCCAGTTGCGCGCGCTGTTGCGCGCTTCGGTTTACGGCAAGCTGGAGATCCTGTTTCCGATGATAACGAGTCTCGATCAGGTGCTGGCGGCTAAGGAGCGGGTGAGCGCTGCGAAAGCCGAGCTTGGCGCGGAGGGACTGGCTTACAGCGGGGATATTCTGTTCGGCGTCATGATCGAGACGCCGGCCGCCGCGCTCATGAGTGACATTCTGGCGCGCGAGGTGGATTTTTTCTCGATCGGAACGAACGATCTGACGCAATATACGCTCGCGGCGGACAGGACGAACGCCCGCGTACGCGACATTTTCAATCCGGCGGACCCCGCAGTACTGAAGCTCATTAAAATGACGGCGGAAAACGCGCATGCAAACGGCATTCGCGTCGGCATCTGCGGTGAATCCGCAGCGGATACGTCGCTCACGGGCTTCTATATGTCGATCGGGATCGATGAGCTGAGCGTTTCACCTGCCGCGGTTCCGGCCGTCAAAAAAGCCGTCATCGAAAGCAGTGTGTGACAGCGCTTGTGCACGTGGCGGCGCTTGGGAAAAAAAGCTGGCGTTTTCTTTCGGCAGGGACTATAATACAGAGGATGTTAATCTGATAAGAAGGGCGCAATACATGGGTCTTTTAAAAGCAGGCGTCGGCGCGTTGTCCGGCGTTCTCGCCGACCAATGGCGGGAGTATTTTTACAGCGAGGCGCTCGAGCAGGATGTCATCACCGTCAAAGGCGTAAAGCGCACATCGAAGCGCAGCTCGAATACAAAAGCCGAGGAGAATATCATCTCCAATGGCTCCATCGTCGCGGTCAATGACGGCCAATGCATGATTATTTTCGAGCAGGGCAAGGTCGTCGATCTCTGCGCCGTCCCCGGAGAATATGTTTACGACAGCTCGACCGAACCGAGCGTCTTTGTCGGCAGTCTCGGGCACAGTGCGTCGGAGAGCTTCAAAACGCTGGGAAAGCGCTTTACCTTCGGCGGAGACACGGCGAAGGATCAGCGCGTTTATTACTTCAACACCAAGGAGCTGATCGGCAACAAATACGGCACAGCCAATCCCGTGCCCTTCCGCATCGTCGATAAAAACGTCGGCTTGGATGTGGACATCGCCATCCGCTGTTACGGCGAATATTCCTACCGCGTCGTCGACCCCATACTGTTCTACGTTAACGTCTGCGGCAATGTCGAGCGCGCTTACAGGCGCGCCGAGATCGACAGCCAGCTCAAAAGCGAGCTGCTCACGGCGCTGCAGCCCGCTTTCGCCAAAATCTCCGAAATGGGCATCCGTTACAGCGCGCTGCCCGGCCATACCCCGGAGCTCGCGGAGGCTCTGAACGAGGTGCTCTCCCAAAAGTGGCGGGAGCTGCGCGGCATCGCGATCATTTCTTTGGGCGTCAGTTCCGTGACCGCTTCCGATGAAGACGAGGAAATGATCAAGACGCTTCAGCGCAGCGCGGCTTTCCGCGATCCGAGCATGGCCGCGGCGCAGCTTGTCGGCGCACAGGCCGAGGCCATGCGGAACGCCGCAAAAAATGAAGGCGGCGCCTTTGTAGGCTTCGCGGGGCTGAATATGGCCCAGACCGCGGGCGGCGCGAACCCGAGCGACCTGTATGCAATGGGCGCGAGGGCCGGGCAGCGGGCCGGCTCCGAAAGCTGGGTCTGTGGCTGCGGCACGTCCAATACGGGGAAATTCTGCGCAAACTGCGGAAAAATCAAGTCGGAAGCGGGCTGGGTCTGCGGCTGCGATTCGGTAAACAAGGGCAAATTCTGCTCCGAATGCGGTAAGCCCAGGCCCGCCGGCGCGCTCCTGTACAAATGCGACAAGTGCGACTGGGAGCCCGCTGATCCCGCAAAGCCCCCAAAATTCTGCCCGGAATGCGGCGACCCCTTCGACGAGGGCGACGTGAAATAATCCGGCCTGTGCAGACGGAAAAGCCTGCCCGCCGGGCGCGATCGCTTTTTTAAACCACTATAATAAATCGTCCGTAAAAGTGCGCTCCGGCCCGGGGCTATATCCGTTTTGGGCCGGGGCGTCGATTATAAAAATCAGTATTCCGGTTGCATTGCTCTTATCGATTTGAAAAGGGCAATTTTTTATAGTTTGCCTGCGATAAGCTATAAAAACTGCCATACGGCGCGGGCCGCGCCGCGGCATGAAATCTAAGCGCGTGCGCACAGAGTGCGCACATGCGCGTAAAAAATAGTTTCACAGAAACTACTTTTTATTGTCTCGTCTATACACTTTTTGTTGACAATTGAGTGACGATTGTGTATATTAAGGGTGAAGATTATTATGCGAGGCGAAATATCGTGAATTTTTTCACAGTTCGGAGTCTTCGATCAGCGCCTAAAACCGTATGGGAGGCGCTGGAAAAACAAAAAGAGATCGTTATCACCAATAACGGTAAGCCTACCGCGCTGATGATATCGATCGACGATACGAATTTTGAGGATGTTTTAGCCACAGTGAGGCAAGCGAACGCGATGCGCGCGGTCAACCGTATGCGGATGGCCGCGGCCGAATCCGGCGCTTCACGCCTTGCTCCCGACGCAATCGATGTCGAGATCGCGAAGGCACGGAAGGAGCGCGCAACATGATTAAAGCTGTGCTGGATACAAACGTGTTGCTTTCCGCGCTTTTGGCGGCGGACGGCGAGCCTGCGCGGATATTGGATATGATCCTAAACGGAAGCGCACTGATTTGTTACGACAGCAGAATTATACTGGAGTACAGGGAGGTGCTCTCCCTGCCTGAGCTGCCATTCCGGCAAAGGGATGCTGGCATCCTTTTGGATACCGTTACGCGTATCGGCGTTTCTATTCTTGCCGAACCGCTGGAAATGCGCTTTCCTGACGCAGGCGACAAAAAATTCCTTGAAGTCGCCCAATCAGCCGGGGCCTATCTGGTTACGGGCAATAACAGGCATTATCCTGAAGATAAAAGCACACTTTCGCCTGCTGAATTTATGGAACACCTGTATATCCACAGGGATAAATGATATTGATGAGAAGGATGGAAGCATGATGAAGAGAATGGGAAAGATATGGGCGGTATTGCCGGCACTCGCGCTGCTGCTGGCGCTGCTGCCGACGGCGGCGTTTGCGGATGCGGGGATACAGGCGGGCGCGCCCGCACTGACAGTGAACGCCACTGTCCGGACGATAGGCTTCGCCGGACAGGAATGGTATGTCATCGGATATGACGGAGCGGGCGTGTATGCCGGCGGTACGGACAGCGTGACGCTGCTGCTGAAAGGCAGCGGTATCCCGAACCCCTACGGCGATTCAGTACACCGCGCTATGCTGGAAAACGATCCCGGAGACGGCAGTATGACATACTATCCTCCTGCTTACAAGTATTACGCGAACAATCCCGGCGGGGCGCCTTGGACAAATCCGAGCGAATACCGGGGCAGTACGCTGCAGCAGCTGATGGAAACGATTGCCGAAGCCCTTCCCGCGAAAGAGCGGGCCTTGATCAACGCGCGGACGCTTACTTCGAACAATGAAATACATGAACCGATGACGGGCGGAGACGTGGCGGATCAAAAGCTGTGGCCGCTTTCCTCTGACGAATGGTACGCGATCAATAATAATACCATACGCAGCTTCGGCAGCCATTTCTGGCTGCGATCGGCCTTAGGTGCTTTGGCAGTCGTCGGCAGCGCGAATGGCAGCGTGGACCTCGCCGACTCGGTTTCCAATCCACGCGGCGTCCGACCCGCCCTTAATTTGGACATATCCGGCGTTCTTTTCACCTCTGACGCCGTTGGCGGCAAAGCCTCCGCGGCGGCGGGGAGCGGCTTTATCGGCGCGGAGGCGCCGGCCGGCGGCGTCAAATTGACCGTTCCGAATCCCGATAACCAGGCGCTGGACATCATCGCGACTGCGGCGCAGTCCGGGCAGAGCGGTACTACGCTGGATTTCAGCTATGAACACGCCGCCACGGGAACGAATCAATACGTTTCGGCCGTTTTAACGGATAACAACGATCATGACGCCCTGAAATACTACGCTAAGCTGGCCGACAGCTCCGGCAGCGGCAGCGGTGCGCTTTCCATTCCGCTTTCCGGTGTGGCGAATGGGACCTATACGCTGAAAATATTCAGCGAACAGGCAAATGGCGATAACTATACCGACTTTGCCGGCACGCCTGTTTCTATGACGCTTACGGTAAACGGGGGTACGGGCACTGTAAGTGAGTTTGGCGGGACGGTTCTGTCCGATAACGCGGAGCTTGTGTCGGTTGCCGGAATCAGTGTTTTGCCCGTCGGAACAGGGACAGCCGGCAGCCCTAAGACAGCCGGCATAACAGTAGCCAGCGGCCAAGCCTCTATCACGGCGGCCGATCTTGTGACCTCAGATACGAATGCGGCGGTTACGTTGTATCCCGGCGGCTTCGCCAATGCCCCCGGCGTTTCGCAGGCCTTGAACGAAGGCACGAACGAGGTGTACATTAAGGTCACCGCCGAGGATGGAACG
>JAISDV010000150.1 GCA_031264545.1 Oscillospiraceae bacterium
GCACTATCCTCGACCCTTTCGCCGGAGCGGGCACCACGATTCTCGCGGCAAAAAATGAGGGCTACTCCGCTGTCGGCATTGAGCTCTCAGGCTATTACGCTGCCGCCGCGAAAAAGCGGATTGAAGAGGCAGACGGCGCTAATCCCGCTCCTGCCGTCAGGCGCTCCGCGTAATGGATACTTCCTGCGGAACGGAGGTGATGTGAATGGTTCAGGAGGATATCAATCAAAGAAGCGTGGCCTTAGTCATACGGGGCGCGAAAATCACGGCGCGGGCGCTTGCGAAAGCGATGGCGCTCGCCCTGCGGGAGATGAAGAAGGCGCGGGACGCGCCGGGAAGGAAGACGGTCCGGCAGCTTGCCAAAGGCGGCGACCTCGAGAAGATCGAAATCACGGACGGGAATATCAAGGCGTTTGAGCCCATCGCCCGCAAGTACGGCGTGCGCTATGCACTCAGGAAAGACGTTTCATCCGATCCTCCGCGCTGGATGGTGTTCTTCCGGGCAAAGCAGGCAGACCAGCTTACGGGGGCGTTCAGCGAATTTACAGCTAAGACGCTGCGCCGCAGGGCGGAGAAGCCTTCGGTACGCGAAAGGATGGCACAGCTGCGCGAGGTCATCAGGAATACCGTGAGAGACCGGACGCGGCATAAAGAAAGAAGCGGGCCGGAGCTATGAGCGCTGCTAAACTGACCGCCCTTTTAAAGCGCCGCATCCTGCATGGTCTGCCGTACCTCGTTATCTTCTGGTTCGCCTGCAAGCTTGGCGAAGCCTACCGGCTTGCGCCCGGAGGTGATGTTCTGCAGAAATTGATGCGTAGCATAGAGATTATATCTGTGGTTATGCAGGATCCCCTGATCAGCTTTGATCCGTTCGATTTGATTATAGGGCTTGTCGGAACCGTTATACTCTACGGCGCAGTGGCGGCAAAAAAGAAGAACGCGAAAAAGTATCGCACGGGAGTGGAGCACGGCAGCGCCCGCTGGGGCACGTCCGCGGATATCGCGCCTTTTATGGACGAAGGCCGGGAGAACAACATCATCTTGACGCAGACCGAGGGGCTGACGATGAACCCGCGCCCCAAAAGGCCGAAGTATGCGCGCAATAAGAACATGGTTGTTATCGGCGGCTCCGGCAGCGGAAAAACGAGGTTTATTATCAAGCCAAACCTTATGCAGTGCCGCTCAAAGGATTATCCGGTTTCTTTTGTCGTCACCGACCCGAAAGGCAGTCTGGTGGTCGAGTGCGGCAAGATGCTCCGGCGCTGCGGCTACCGCATCAAGATTCTAAACACCATCAACTTCAAAAAATCTCATCATTATAACCCTCTTTCCTACATCCACAGCGAGAAGGACATTTTGAAGCTCGTGACCACGCTTATCGCCAACACGAAGGGCGAGCAGAAAGGCGGGGACGCTTTCTGGGAAAAGGCCGAAACGCTTTTGTACACGGCGCTTATCGCCTATCTTTACTATGAAAGCCCGGAACGTGAACGCAACTTCGCTGTCCTCGCCGAGATGATCGGCGCGATGGAGGTCAGGGAGGATGACGAATCCTTTAAGAACGTGATTGACCTGATGTTTGACGAACTGGCGGAACGAGAGCCGGAACACTTCGCTGTGCGCCAATATCAAAAATTCAAACTCGCGGCGGGAAAGACCTTGAAGTCGATCCTTATCTCCTGCGGTGCGCGCCTTGCGGCGTTTGACATTGCGGAGATACGGGAGCTTACCCGCTACGACGAGCTTGAGCTCGACACGCTCGGCGATGAGAAGACCGCGCTCTTTATCATTATCTCAGACACCGACGACAGCTTTAATTTCCTCGTTTCGATGGCCTATACCCAGCTTTTTAATCTCTTATGCGAAAAAGCGGACGACGTTTACGGCGGCCGGCTGCCCGTGCATGTCCGCTGCCTGATTGACGAGGCGGCCAATATCGGGCAGATACCAAGGCTGGAGAAGCTGATGGCGACGATCAGAAGCCGCGAGATTTCAGCCTGCCTGGTGCTTCAGGCGCAGTCCCAATTAAAGGCGCTCTACAAGGACAGCGCCGATACGATTATAGGCAATTGTGATTCGGCGATATTCTTGGGCAGCAAGGAGAGGACCACGCTGGAGGAGTGGTCAAAGCTGCTCGGCAAGGAGACCATCGACACGTATTCGAACAGCGAGACGAAGGGTAATAGCCCGTCATTCGGGAAGAATTATCAGAAGCTCGGGAAAGACCTGATGAGCGTGGACGAGCTCGCCGTGATGGACGGTGATCTATGCATCCTGCAACTTCGCGGGGTGCGGCCGTTCCTTAGCAAAAAGTACGACATTACCGGCCATCCGCTCTACCGGCAGCTTGCCGATTACGACAAGCGTAACGCGTTCGACGCGCTGAAGTATCTCAGCACGAGGCTGGCGGTTCGGGCAGGCGACGCGTTTGCGGTCTATGATCTGAATCCCCTTGTCCCACCCGAAAGCGCCGCCGCATAGTCCCGTTTTCTTTCATAGAAAGCGGGAGCTTTTCTTTTCATTATCCGGCGCGCCAGTCGCGCGGGTTGACCGCCGGGTTTTGTTATTTCAATTATAAAAACATTTACAAAGGAGGCATTTCATTATGGCATTTTTCACATCAGCTATCAGCACGCTGTCAACCCTCGTTATCGCTCTGGGAGCGGGCCTTGCGGTCTGGGGCGTCGTTAACCTTTTGGAGGGCTACGGTAATGACAACCCCGGCGCCAAGAGCCAGGGCATCAAGCAGCTTATGGCCGGAGGAGGCATCGTGGTTATCGGCGTCACGCTCGTCCCGATGCTTTCCGGGCTTTTCGGCTAAGGGGGAGGACAACCTATGGACTTTCTGTTTGGCCGGCTGACGGACTGGATCAAAGAAAGTTTGATCGAGGGGATTATGAGTCAGTTTACCGGCATGTACGACCAGCTGAACGAGCAGGCAGGCGAGATCGCCGGGCAAGTGGGACAGACGCCGGGGGATTGGAACGTATAGTGTAGAGGGTAGTAATGATACTGCCTATTGAGAACACAGGAAGTTCAGCCATTTGCGGCACAGGTG
>JAISDV010000184.1 GCA_031264545.1 Oscillospiraceae bacterium
GAGCGGATAGGTGCAAAGGAGTTAGCGGATATGTTTGAAGTTTCACCCCGCACAATCTACCGCGACATAGACGCTATCAACATGGCGGGTATTCCTGTTTGCTCAGCATCGGGAGTTGGCGGCGGCTTTGAAATCATGCAGAACTACAAGCTTGATAGAAAGGTTTTTTCGACTGCCGACCTTTCCGCTATCTTGATGGGGCTTTCCAGTCTTTCCAACATGATACGAGGTGATGAACTGGTAAACGCCCTTGCGAAAGTCAAGAGCTTTATCCCCGCCAACAGAGCGAAAGATATTGAATTAAAAGCAAATCAAATCTATATAGATTTAAGTCCGTGGATGGGCAACGGAAACATACAGCCATATTTAGAAATTATCAAAACAGCTTTGCAGGAAAGTAAGCTGCTTTCGTTTGAATATGCAGACCGCTATGGAAATAAAACCGCACGAATAGCCGAGCCGTATCAGCTTGTATTGAAAAATAGCCATTGGTATTGGCAAGCGTATTGCCATAAAAGAAATGATTTTCGTTTGTTCAGACTATCCCGCACATCAAACCTACAAATACAAGAGGAATCTTTTACACCACGAGATTATCAAAAACCGCAGTTAGATTTAACGGATATTTTGGAAACTATGCAAACAAAAATCAAAATTCGTATTCATAAATCTGTCATGGACAGGGCACTTGATTATTGCGCTTATGAACACTTTTCGCCAGACGGTGATGAGCATTACAATGTGAGTTTTCCTTTCATAGAGAACGATTATTATTACAATATTCTCTTCAGTTTTGGGGATAAATGCGAGTGTTTAGAGCCAGAGAATATCAGAACGGAGTTTAAGCGCAGGATAGCAAAGATGGCAGCGTTATATGTTTAACAGATATTGCAAGAGCAGCGATCTTTTGAACCGTCCGCAAAGCACGTCCAACCTCGCTCGGCTGCTTGACCGGCCGTATCGGCCGGAACACGAGGAATAAAATGTGCCCTGTTCCCGAATCCCTAAAGCTGTGGGGTCATCTGAACGAAAACCTGTACGGCGGCCGGGAGAACAGGGACTGCGGCGCGTGAAAAAAGATAAGAACACCTCTTTACAAGTGCGTATTATTAGTGTAGTATATACAGTAATTAAAGTATATGCGGGAGGGGTTGAATATGAGACAGAGAGTAACGGACGCCGAGCTTTTGATGATGCGGATATTCTGGCGCGAGAACCGTATCCTGACATTCTCGGATTTGCGGGAGCTTGAGCGTACGGCGGGCTGGAAGAAAACCACCGTGCAGACGGTGATGGACAGAATGCGGAGCAAAGGGACTATCCGGGAAGTCCCCGGCTACGACCGCCGCGGCGACGTGGCGCACTACGAACCGACCGTGACGGAGCAGGAATTTATGATGGATGAGAGCGAAACCCTGCTTGGAAAGGTTTTTAACGGCAGCGCGGTGAAAATGGTCGCCGCGCTCCGTCAGGGCGGCAGGCTGTCCGACGAGGACATAGCGGAGCTTCAGGCGTTTTTCAAAGTGGCGGGCGCCGGCAATGACTGAGCTTATTCGCGCGCTTGTCGTGATGTCGGTTTCCGGCAGTATCTTAGCGGCGCTGCTGTTCGCATTGAAACCGCTGATAAAGAACCGCCTGCCTAAAGCGGCGCAATACTACCTGTGGCTGGTGGTAATCGCGGCGCTGCTTGTGCCTGTGTCGCGCTTTGTGGCGCTGCCGGCGGGCAGCGCGGCGATTCCGTCAATCTCAGAAACGGTTGACCGCTTAGTGGTCAGCAACAAAGATATTGCCGACAGGATTGCGCCTTATGAAGCCGTCGGTGAAGACGGTTTAATCGGCATTCCTGCTGAATTCCAGCCAATAGCGGATGAACTGGTGCCTGAGCCGTGGTATGTGGCATTATGGGATTGGTGCTGCATTGTCTGGATGCTCGGCGCAATCGGTATGCTCGGCTATTTCCTATGCGCCTACATCGCCTTTACGGATAGGATGAAATTGACGAACCTTCCGACAGACATAAGCTGTCCTGTCCCCGTCTGCCGCAGCGCAAAGGCGGCCACGCCGATGCTTATAGGCCTGTTCAGTCCCGTCATTGTCCTGCCTGACCGCGAATACACGGAGGATCGGCTTCGCGCTGTCCTGTTCCACGAACTGATCCACCTGCGCCGAAGGGACGTTCTCGTAAAATGGTTGTCGGTATTGGCTTGCGCCGTCCACTGGTTCAACCCGATTGTGTGGCTGACCCGCCGCGAGATCGACCGCGCCTGTGAGCTCTCCTGTGACGAGGCGGTTATCGCGAACCTTGACCCGCACGGACGGCAGAGCTACGGCGACACACTCCTGTATGTCGCCGCTGACGGCAAAACGCCCCGCGCCGTCCTCTCCACCACGATGTGCGAGGAAAAGAAAGACCTGAAAGAGCGGCTGTCCGCTATTATGAAGAATCAGAAGCATACGCGCGCCGCTGTGATCACGTCGTCGGCGGTAATTTGCGCCACTGTTTTGGCGGCTTGCGTACTGGGCGCAGGGGACGGAAATAACGGCAACAGCTTCACATTACATGAAACGCCACAAAAATATGTATTGTCCGGTGAGGGCGATTCGTTTATGCGTATGCCGAGCGTGGAACTGTTCGAAAACGGCAACGCAAGGCTGTCCCAACCGCTTATAAGCAGTTTGGGTATGTTTGGCATAGGCGAATACAAGCTGTCCGGCGATGAACTGACCGTTAGACAAAACGGAAGCGTCGTCGTTTTCACGATGTCGGACGGCGGCGACACCCTGACTGTTAAATCCACGAACCTCCCATTCACTGACGTCGGCGCTGTTTACAAATATCAGGCGAGGGCCGATTACCTCAGCGGGTACACGAACGTTGGCGGCGAAGCGCTGACAATAGAGGCTTTGCGCGAACTTGCAAAGAGCGCGAATAACCTGACCGCTTCTGACTTTGAAAAGTACGCCCATGTTGACATTGACCCCGACTATCACATTTTTGACGTCGAGGGCAAGTATACGTTTGCCGTGGTATTGGATGCCGATGGCAGCACAGCCTGTAATCTTGAACGCAAAGCGGACGGTGCGCACTTTCCGCTCCACCTGAACGGCTCAACCGGGTATGTGTTTGAGGCGTACCTGGGCAACGAAAAAACGGTCCGGTATGAACCGCGGAAATGGTACTCAACCGAGGATATTGCCCACGGTAAGACGCATGAGCTTACTTTGCCGGAATTTCCTGACGTGAAGTTTACGGGCTCCGTCGGTTCGGTCACAGCGGATACAGCGGAACTGTTCTCCGGTATGCCGATATGGAACGTATATCTTGCCGACCTCACGAACGACGGGAAGCCGGAATTATGCGCGACTGTCAGCTGGGGTTCCGGCATTGTTGACACGCATATCGCGGTTTATGACTACGCAACGGGCAAAACTTATACGCTTTGGGATAGAGGATCTTACGATTACAGTTTATCGCTCCAAGACGGAAAGTTAATGGTTCACCAATATAGGTACGACAACGACAGACCGCGCGTTTCATCTGAGCTGCGGATTGTGGACGGCGCGTTGTATCGGTTCGGCGAAACGCCGGAAGCGCCCGCAGTAATAACGCCGCCCTGGCCGTCAAGCCCATCGGGGCAAGCGGACGAATCCGTCGGCCTCGCATAGGAAACACATTCAGTCTTGCCGAGTTTTGGATTCCATAAGATGGCATACTATAAAAAGCGCCAGTCCCGGATCGACCCAAGACTAGGCGCTTTGACAAGTTCTCTTATGCTGTTATACTGTGGCCGCGTTGTTTTCCGCGTCCGCTTTAAATGAGATTGAGCACCAGCGTAAGCAGGACGAAAGCAAGGCCGACCCACTTGGTCATTTTTGCCAGCTTTGCATCAAGCGTGACTGACTTGGACTTGGACAAAAAGGTATCCGCGCCGCCGGCTATCGCGCCGGAAAGTCCGGAGCGCTTGCCCGACTGGAGCAGTACGACGACGATCATGAATAGACAGGTAAGGAGCTGGATAATGGTGAGGATGAGCTTCGTGACGACCATGTATTTCAATCCTTTCAAACGAAAAAACGGTGTTCCACCCGAAATTACAATTGCAGGAAATATATTAACACAGTTTTCAGGCCATTTCAAGGGAAATTTTAAATCGGCGCGCAAAATGTACTTTTCCTGAATTTATGCCGGATGCTCCTGTCCATTGCTTCTGCAGACGGGAGGTATCTCATGCATTATATGACGTCCCGAAGCACTAGGATGACGAGCACACAGGTGGTTAGAAGCAGGAGAGCGAGAAGCGCGATGCCAGTCTTCTTCCGCCGCACAATGTCCAGTCCAGCGGACTCCGGCGCGTCGATTAAGTGCACTTTCCGTAACGCCGTGACAAGTGGCTTATACAATAGCAGAGTAATCCCGGTGTTCAGCCCGGCCTGGATAAGGTTAAAGGGCAGAATGGCCGGCAGGAGCATTCTGATGACGGCCTCGCGGGAATCGCCTGTAAAGATTGGCGTCAGTAGATAGTTCCAAAGCAGCATGACGACTGTCAATGCAAGGCTGCCGGCAATCAGGGCAAGAACCGCGCCTTTAAGGTTGTGCTTGTATCTATAGATGAAAGCTGCCGTACAGGCATAGGTGCTCGTCGCCAGAACATTCATCACGAGACCGATGATGCCGGTCGCGCTGATGGTGAACATTTCGATCAGAGAGACTACAAAGGCGATAGAAAAGGCGGCTAGGGGACCGAAGATAAAGCCGCTGATCGCGACAATCACATGTTTCGGATCATAAGAGAGAAAGGGCGCGGCAGGGATAAAGGGCGGGAGCATTTTACTCAGTGCCATGACTACATAAGCCAGGGCGGTCAGCATTGCGAGGGTTGTCAGTTTCTTTGTTTCGCTTACGCCAGTGTTCATATCGGAACACCCTCCTAAAAATAACGTAACACCTGAAAGAGCCCCGTCCTTCAGGTGTTAAAATCAAATCAGGTGCGCCGGGCAAAATAAATAAAAGCCCTGTTGTTTCAACACATCTTCTTTCATCCAGACTGTAACTGTTGGTTTTGGAGTTTCACCAAATCTGCGCCAAAACGCTCGCGGACTTTACCGCCAATCGGGAATTTCACCCTGCCCTGAAGACATCCCTATTCAAATGTTC
This sequence comes from Oscillospiraceae bacterium, assembly GCA_031264545.1. Lineage (GTDB taxonomy): Bacteria > Bacillota > Clostridia > Oscillospirales > Oscillospiraceae > UBA2658. The sequence goes on from JAISDV010000184.1 coordinate 5,156, forward strand.
AACCAGATTTTACAGCCGCGCCGTGCTCCTGTCAAGCCCCCTGCCGCGGTTTTTCAGCGCAGCGGCGGAAAAACCGCGTGAGGCTGTTGACATTTCTCCCGGCGGTGATAAGATATTTTCCATCAGTTTTTCATAAGGCGGAAACGAGAAATGCTTGAAACCGTTGTGCTCGGGCTGTTCGCCGCAGGCCTTGTCGCCTGCGTCGGGTTTGGGTTCTCCATATTTTACGCGCTGATTTTCGGCCTGTTCCTGTTTTTTGGATACGGCCTGCTGAGACAGTACGGCGCCCGACGCGGCGCTGGGCGCGATGCTCGACGGCGGCGGGATCGTTTCGATGCTCAGGCCCGCCGCCATCGTTGTGCTCTCGGCCTCCTATTCGGGTATCTTTGAAGAAACCGGCCTGCTCTCGGACGTGAAGAAATCCGTTCATATTATCGCCGGAAGGCTCAGCCCTTTCGGGGCCTATATCCTGGCCTCGGTGTTCACGGCAATGATCAGCTGCAACCAGACGCTCGCCGTCATGCTGACACATCAGCTCTACGGGGACGCCGCGGAAACGGGAGATGAGGCGGCGCTCGCGCTCGAAAACTCCGCCGTCATTATTTCCCCGCTGATACCCTGGTGTATAGCCGGCGCCGTGCCGCTTGCGGCGATCGGCGCGCCGTCCTCCAGCGTACTGTACGCGGGTTATCTGATGTTTGTTCCCGCGTTTTACTGTATCGCCCGGCTCAGGAAGCAAGGGGCGGCCGTCACGGGAGAAAAGAAGGCGGCAGCCGGAATAAGTCCGGGCGGTAACGGCGCGGAAAGGACTGAAGGGAGGAAACATGGCGGTATGCAACGCGGAAAAGGCGGTTGAATACCTGACGGGGGACAGGCTGCGCCACATTGATATGCTGGAGGCCGTAAAACGGGACGAAGCGGAGCTGCTCTTTGCGGAGGACGGCGGGGTGATACTCCGGCACCGGGGAGCGGGCGCCGTTATGATCAGCGCCGGAAGCGCGGCTGTCCTTGAGAAAATGCTCGAGCAGGCCGGCAGGCCGGCGCTCATCGCGCTGCACCAGCCGCGTTTTGCCGGACTTCTGCAGGAGCGCTTCGCCCATCCCAACAGGATGGACTGCATGCAATGCGCCTATCTTGAAACGGAGGGGCCGGACGTTCCGCCGCGCGGGGACGTGGTGCTGCGCGCCCTTTCGCCGGATGCGCTCAGCTTCGTTATGCGGCACTATGAGTACGCGTTCGATGAGGCGTATATTACCGAACGTATTCAGGCCGGTATGCTGGGCGCCTTTTGCGAGGGCCGGCCGGCGGGCTTTATCGGCACACACGCCGAGGGGACGATGGGCCTGCTGCAGGTGCTGCCGGAATTCCGGCGGCGGGGTATCGCGCGGGTGCTTGAGGCGGCGCTGATAAAGCGCCAGCTGCGCCTGGGCTATGTCCCTCATACGCATGTCGTGACGACAAACCGGCCGTCCATTCGGCTGCAGGAAAAGCTCGGCCTGCGCTTTTCAGACGAGGCAATGGTCTGGCTTTATGATCATTAACAGATTCAGCTTGTTGCCGTAACGTAAGCATATAGGCGGTATTCGAAGAGGATACCGCCTATATGTTCGAAACGACCACTTATCGAAAAACTGTGGTTTTGAATTTTCTGATGTGTATAATGGAACGCAATTTTCTGATTGTTTC
>JAISDV010000094.1 GCA_031264545.1 Oscillospiraceae bacterium
CAAAGGCTTTTCCCTCGTTGCCGGACACGGTGAGTCTCTGAAGGAGCCGGTGATAAAAAAGGCTCCGGCCGCATGCGCTGGGGCCCCGGATTTACAGATTTTTGAGCGCTTCGACGAGCGTCTCGAAGCTCTGGCTGCGGGAAGCCTTGACGAGCACGGAATCGCCCGTTCGGATAAGCGACGGAAGCGCGGCGGTCAGCGCCTGCTTATCGGGGAAATACACAGCCCGGCCTCCGGCCATCTCCGCGCCTTCCGCGGTGCGGCGGGAAAGCGTCCCGCAGGCGATTACGAGCTCCAGACCCTTTCCGGCGGCGTGCGCTCCGGTCTCAAAATGGAGCGCTTCCGCGTTCTTGCCCAGCTCACCCATGTCTCCGAGTATGCAGACGCGGCGTCCGCCAAGCAGCGAGAGCGAATCCACAGCCGCCGCGACCGAGTTGGGATTGGCGTTGTAGCAGTCGTCGATAACGGTGAGCCTGCCCGTGCGGAGAATACCCGCGCGGCTGCCGACCGGACGGTAGGCAGCGATGCCCTCTGCGATCTCCGCATCCGTCAGCCCAAGCTGCAGGCCGACGGCGGCCGCACCGAGCGCGACGCATATCATGTGCACGCCGTAGGCGTTGATTCGCGACGGAAAGCGGCGGGACCCGGATACGATTTCAAACGCTGTACCGTCCACGCCGAGAAAGCGGATGCGCTCCGCCCTGACCGCGCAATCCTGCGCAAGGCCGAAACGCACGATTCTCTGGCGGCAGTTCAACCCGCGGAGCGCTGCGTCGTCGCCGTTTGCGAAGACTACGCCGTCGCGGGGCAGAAATTCGAGCAGCTCGGTCTTGGCCCGCAGTACGCCGTCGAAATCGCCGAGGTATTCGAGGTGCGCGCTGCCGATCGTGGTATAGAGCGCCATGGTGGGACGAACGATTTCGCCCAGCCTGTGCATTTCCCCGAAATGGGAAATGCCCAGCTCGACGGCGGCGGCCTCACAGCTGTTGTCGAGGCCGAAAAGCGTCAGCGGAACGCCCAGGCCGTTGTTGAAGTTTTTTTGTGTCTTGTGGACGCGGAAGCGCTGCGAAAGAACGGCCGAAACCATTTCCTTCGCCGTGGTCTTTCCCACGCTGCCGGTGATGCCGACGACCGGGATATTGAAGCGGCTGCGGTAGAACGCGGCGAGATCGCCTAGTGCCTCAACGGTGTTTTTTACAACGATCACAGGCAGCGCCCCGCCCGCCGGCCGGCACTCACACAGAGCGCAGAGCGTGCCCCTTGCGGCGGCGGAGGCGATATAGTCGTGTCCGTCGCTGTTTTCGCCCCTGATCGCGGCGAAGAGACAGCCGGGCGTTGCCGTCCGGCTGTCGGTCGTGACGGAGGCGATCTCCGTTCCGGCCAGGGCCGGGGAGCCGAAGTATTCGCCCTTCACGGCGGCGGTAATATTTCCGATTGTCAGTTCCTTCATAGTCCGCCCGGCCTTTCAGCGGTATTTTTTCAGAGATGCGGCGATGATCTCGTCGCACAGCTCGCCGAAGCTCTTGCCCTGGGCGCTTGCCATCTGCGGGATCAGGCTCGTCGGGGTCATACCCGGCAGGGTATTCGCCTCGAGACAAAAGAGCCGCTCCTCCGCGTCCATGAGAAAATCGACCCGGCAGTAGGCCTCGATCATCAGAATATCGTTGACCTTTTCGCTCAGGCGCTGGATGTGCCTGGTGATCCCGTCGCTGATCGGCGCGGGGCAAAGCTCCGCCGTCAGCCCGGCCTGATATTTGTTTCTGTAGTCGTAGAAGCCCGCCTTGGGAATGATTTCAACGACCGGCATGGCCTGACCGTCGATCACGCCGACGGTCAGCTCGCGGCCCTTTATGTACCGCTCGACGATGACGGCTCTTTCATATTTAAAAGCCAGCGCCAGCGCCGCGTCATATTCGCTGCGGCTGTTGACGATGGAGGTGCCGATACTCGACCCGCCGGAGCAGGGCTTGACGACGCAGGGAAAGCCAGCGTCCGCGTAGGGCGCCTGCCCCGCATAGACCGTTATGCCGTCCGGCGTGAGGATACCGGAGCATTCGAACAGTTTTTTGGAGAGGGTTTTGTTCATGGCCAGCGCGCTGCCCAGATAACCGCTGCCCGTGTATTTGATGCCGGCGATGTCGAAAGCGGCCTGGAGTCTCCCGTTTTCACCCTCCTCGCCGTGCAGGGCAAAAAAGGTGATGTCCGCTGCCCGGCAAACCTCGAGCACGTTGTCTCCAAGGACGCTGTCGTTGTTCTGCCGGCGCATCGCCCAAATTTTATCGAGCTCGGGCTCTTTTTCGCCGACGAGGATGAGCTCGTCGCCGGCGGCTCTGCCGAAAAGCGTTTCAGGCCTTTCATACGGCTCGGTGCAGCCAAAGAAAGCATCCAGCAGAACGACCTTGTGACCCTGTTCACGCAGGGCCTTGGCAACCATGGTCCCACTTGTGATGGAAACGTCGCGCTCAGAGCTGATGCCGCCGCACAAAACAACAATATTCAAACTGCGCCTCCCGATCCGGCAAGGGTTTCGCCCTTTCGTTTTTCAGGAGTCAGTATAGCACAAATGGACGCGCTAATCAAACAGAATTGTGCGGCGTTCAGTAAGCGCTGATCGGCAGTGATTCGTCGTCCCGCCCCTTTTCTATGGAACGGATAATGATGTGACATCTGTATTCCGGGCTGACCTCGACAAAAACGCGCTCGCCCGCCCTGCGGCCGAGCAGTGCCTTGCCCACGGGCGATTCTTTGCTGACAAGGCCCTTGAGCACGTTTTGGCGCAGCGTCGTTACGAGCTTGATGACCTGCGTCTCGTCGTCCTCCTCGTAGTAAATTTCAAGCGTGTCGAACAGGCCGACCGTGTCGGCGGCAGATCTGACGGAGATGACCCGGGCGGTGCTGATCATCCGTTCGAGGTATCGTATCCGGCTGTCATTGCGGCTTTTTTCGCGTTTAGCCGCCCTGTATTCAAAGTTTTCGCTCAGATCGCCGAAGGCCCGCGCGGTTTTCACGTCCTCGAGCAGCTGCGGCCGGAGCGTATTTATCCGGTGCTCGAGCTCCTCCCGCATTTTCTTCAGGTCCACCTCGGTCAGTTCATCGTACATTTGCCGCGTTCTCCCAATGTCCTTACGTATTTTTCACATCACCGCGATAAAGCGGAAAAGCCTGTGCCGGCCGCTTTGCTGCTTCCCGATAAGGCCGTTCACCTGTTTTGCCATTATAGCGCACACGGGCTGCATATGCAAAGCTGCTTTAGGGAAAAACGTCGGAACAATTTTTTGCGCGGAGGGGATGGCTGTCTCATGCTATCTCCTTGAGTGCCTCTACCATGTTGAGCCTGCGGATTTTCCGCGAAAACAGCAAATTTACCAGCACCGACAGCCCAAAAGTAAACGCAAAGGAGATGAGCAATGCGGCGGGGTGAAGCGAGATCGGAAAATCAAATTCATCCCCGGAAAAGGACGTGATGATATGGGTAAGCCACAGCCCGCCCGGAACGCCGAGAACAAAGCCCACCGTCGAGAACCACAAATTTTGTGTGAGCAGCAATCCGCGCAGCTTGCCGGACTTCAGGCCCATGACTTTCAGCGTCGCCATTTCGCGCGCCATTTCTGTGAAGGAGAGCAGGCCGAGATTGTATAGCACCACGATGGACAGCACGGACGCGGCGGCAATCAGTAAGTACACCATAATGTACATGGCCTCAGTCAAATCGTCCCAGCCCGCCGCGCTGTCTGCGGTGGAGGTCACGGAATCTACGCCATCCATCTTTTCCGTCACTTTTTCGGCGGAGAGAATCGCCGTTGGGCAAAATACCATGCCAAGCGATTCAAAATGCGCCTGCGTCATGGCAAGGCCCTGATTCACCGGGTCACGGTAAATGGCGGCGATTTTGCTTTGCGTCCAGCCCTCCGCGCCGTAGATATGCCATTCTATTTCATCTCCCGGCTCTACGCCCAGCGCATTGGCTGTTTTCCGGGTAATGGACACGCCGTCGGCAGGGAGCTCAGTCGGTTGTAAATGTATATCCGTAGGGCGAATGAGCGTGGCGTTATCCGTCACCAGCAGGGACGCGCTTTTTTTGTCGCCGTTCGCCCGTATTTCCACCTCGCCCGCCATAATCGCTTCGCCGTGAACCGCTGCCATGACATTGTCTGTCTGCTCCGGCGTTATGGCTTCGTTCAAGGTCAGCTTGGATTCGTAGCGGTTGATGGTTTCATACTGCCAGACCTTCAGGTCACCCATAGCGTTGTTCATAGACAGGGCGCAGACCACCAGCGCGGTACAGCCGAACACGCCGATGACCGCCATCAGCGAACGGACGCGGTTGCGGGAAGCGTCCCGCAGGTTCCATTGCGCATTGAATCCGAGCTTTTGCCAGAACTTGGTGCGTTCCAGCAGTCCGTGCCTGAAGATTTTGGGCGCTTTCGGACGCAGCGTATCGGCGGGTGTATCGCGCAGCAGTCTTCCGCAGGCCAGCCAGCTTACGGCGGTGCAGAGCGACACGAGCGCAATGGACACCAGTACAAACGAAACATCATAGGCGGGTTGCCATTTCGGCAGGGTGTAGAAGCCGGACATAGACGGGTAAAAGAGGTACGGCAGGCTGATAGGCCCCGTTATCAGCCCCAGCGCCGCGCCCAGCAGCGCGAGGAAAAAGCCGTAGGCGACATAGTGCCGCAAAATCGCGCCCTTTTTGAAGCCCATCGCTTTCAATGTGCCGATTTGAATCCGCTGGTTCGTGACAATACGGGTCATGGTTGTCATCATGGTCAGAAGGGTAATCAGCAGGAACACCACGGGGAAAATATCGCCCATCATTTTGTGCTGCTGCAGCTCATTGGCGAACATGCTGATGCTGGGGTGGTTCTCCTGTTCCAGATAAACGCTGTATTTGCCGTTCAAAGCCGCGCTGATTTTATCTTCCGGCTCCGCAGCATCCGCTGTCTTTATCAGCAGGGTGCCGTAAATCAGCGTTTCCGGCATGGGGAAGGCTTTGGCGGACAAATAGGCATAGCCGTAATCGGCAAAGTTCGGGGTGAGGGTATCGTTGCCGGATTCAAACACCTGTTCGGAGGAATAGACCAGCCCCCGCACGGTTTTGGTGAGCTTCATTCCGTTCAAGGTAAAACCGATTTTGTCGCTTGGCGTTAATTCGTGCGCGTCCGCAAAGCGTTTGTCCAGCCAAATGCCGTCCGGATCTTCCTTGTCAAAGGCTGCGCCCTCCACTAAATACGGCTTGGCGATTTCCCCATTTTCTATGAAATGCAGCTTGAGCGCAGGCGTATTTTCAAAGTCGCCCACGGCGGACAGCTCCAGCCGCCGCTCCGCAGCCGACACGCCGGATATATCGCTGACCGCTTGCGCCTGTTCTTCAGTAAAACCGTTTCCGTACAGCCAGATATCGGCAAGGTTTGTTTCGCTGTAAAAATTGTCCGCGCTCTTTTGCAAGCCGCGCCATTCGCCGCCCACGCCCGTATAAATGAAAATTGCCAGAAACGCCATCAGAAAGATGGAGATAAACTGCGTCTTGTGCCGCCCCATGTCGCGGAGCATTTTGCGGTTCAGCATTACCAATTCACCTCGCTGACCGCCTTTGGCGCGGGATTTTGCGTCACTTCACGGATTTTGCCGTTTTTAATGCGAATCACCTTGTCGGCGGCTTCGGCCAAAATCGCGTTGTGCGTGACAATGATCACCGTCTTGCCGCGCCCCCGGCTCATAGCTTGAAGCATTTCCAAAACGACAGTGCCCGTTTCGGAATCCAAGGCCCCGGTGGGTTCGTCACAGAGCAGCATGGTGGGATTTTTGGCAACGGCGCGCGCGATAGACACGCGCTGCTGCTCCCCGCCGGAAAGCTGTGCCGGGAACTGGTTGGCGTGGTCGGCCAGTCCCACGAGGTTCAGCGCCTCCCGGGCGTCAATGGGATTCTCGACGATTTTCTTTGTCAGGGCAATATTCTCCAGCGCGGTCAGGGTTGGGATAAGGTTATAAAATTGAAACACGAATCCCACGTGCGCCGCCCGATACTCGGCCAGCCTGTCGTCGGACAGCGCCACAATGTTTTTCCCGTCCACCATAATTTCGCCTGAGGTGGCATAATCCATACCGCCCAGCAGGTTGAGCAGCGTGGTTTTGCCCGCCCCGGAAGGGCCTAGGATCACGACGAACTCTCCGTCGCGAATGGAAAAAGTTGCGTCGTCCACCGCTTTCAGGACATGGGCGCCTACGTTATATTCCCGTGTAACATGGGTAAAGCGGATAATTTCTTTTGCGGTATTCACCATAAAAACCTCCCACCAGAATCTGATCCGCCCGCTGGATGGTGGACAGCCTGTACGCGATGATGATCAGCGTCTTGTCGCGGACGAGTTCGTTGATGGCTTCCTGGGTGTACTTCTCGTTATCGGGGTCAACACTGACGATTTTGACACAACGGACATACCACCTCCTGCGCATAAGCGGACGATATTTATAAAACCGCAGAATACCCGGTGGCGCTGATTGCGTTTGCGATTTGTTCCGGGGTTGCAAGCGAAGCATCGTAGTCGATAACAGTTTCTTTCTTGCGCCTGCTGGCTTTGACTTTCTTGATACCGGGCAGTTTTCGCACCGCGTCCTGCACGGCAATCTCGCAATGCCCGCAGGACATACCTTCAACACGCAAAATAACCTTATCCATGCGCTGTTTCCTTTCTGACTGCCCAACCCAAACTATCTTTCTGTATCCTGTACATCCGGGCAAACAGTCCGTTTCTCGCAAGCAGGGCTTCGCTCTTGCCTTCCTCAGCAAGCCGCCCATTCTGCAGCACAGCTATTTTATCTGTGCCAATAACCGTCCGTAAGCGATGGGCAATGACGATTACCGTCCGGCCTTTGACAAGCTCGGAAATCGCCGCCTGAATCTGCGTTTCATTTTCGGGGTCAAGGCTGGCGGTGGCCTCGTCCAGCAGGACAATCGGCGCATCCTTCAGTAGAGCACGAGCGATAGAAATACGTTGACGTTCGCCGCCAGATAGCGTGGAGCCGTTTTCTCCGATAACGGTTTCATAACCTTTTGGCATTTCCCTGACAAATCCGTCACATCGCGCCAGCTTTGCAGCGACGTAAACTTCCTCGTCTGTCGCGCCATGTTTGCCGATACGGATGTTGTTCATCACCGTGTCGTTGAACAGCACCACGTCCTGAAATACGAAACTCATATAGCGCATCAGCCGCTCCGGGTCTATTTCGCGGATATTCCTGCTGCCAATGAGAATCTCGCCCTCGCGCACGTCCCAGAACCGGGCAATCAAGCGTGACACCGTGGTCTTGCCGCTGCCGGACGGCCCGACCAAGGCGGTTACGCTGTTCTGCGGAATCGTCATGCTGACGTTTCGGATCACATCCGCATCGTTATAAGCGAAAGAAACGTTTTTCATTTCGATAGTGAAATCAGAAAAATCGGCTTTCTCGTCGCCTGTCATAGCAGGCTCTTCCCGTAGAATCTGCATCCGCTTGGATGAGAGCAGCGAGTACAGCAATTCGGGCAATAGCGCCAATATGCTTGTAAACGGCGCGTATACACGTGCAGATAGCAATACAAATATGAGCAGGGCGATGACATCCAAAGAACCCGTGAGAAGCAGGTTTACGCCCACAAAAATCACGATGCCGCCGCCCACCTGCAAAATCATGGAGGCGAGCATGACGAACGCGCCGGCAATAGATTCAAATGTGATGGCGGATTTCATCATGTGTTTCAGCGCTTCATCAAGGGCGGTGAACTTTTCCCCGGACAGCTCAAACGCCTTGATAACCTTCACGCC
>JAISDV010000038.1 GCA_031264545.1 Oscillospiraceae bacterium
GACGAACCTCAGCGCGCCGTGACCGCCGGGCAGGCCGCCGTTTTCTACGACGGGGACACCGTGATCGGCGGCGGGACGATACGCTGAACGATGAAAAAAGCTCTGTGCCTGGCAATCCGAGGGCGCGAACGGCAAAAATTTATCATCCGGGAGACAAACGTATGACACATCAGAAAAGAATCGCGGCCATCCATGATATTTCATGCTTCGGAAAATGCTCGCTGACCGTCGCGCTGCCGATTATTTCGGCGATGGGGATCGAGGTCAGCGCCATTCCGACCGCAGTTTTATCCACGCATACCGGAGGAATCGGCGGCTTTACTTACCGGGACCTCACAAATGACATCCTTCCCATTGTCCGTCACTGGAAAACACTTGACCTGAGCTTCGACGGCATATATACTGGATTCCTCGGATCCCTGGAGCAAATTGATATTATCGCCGAGGTTTTTGACCTCCTCCGGGGCGAAAAGAGCCGGATCGTCGTCGATCCGGTCATGGCGGATAACGGCAGCCTCTACGCAATTTTTCCGGACAGCTTTCCCAAAGCGATGCGAAGGCTCTGTGAAAAGGCTGATCTGATTGTGCCGAATATGACTGAGGCTGCGCTGCTGCTCGGTGAGTCGTATATTGAAGGGCCCTACACGCCGGACTATATCGCGGGGCTCTTGCGCCGTCTCGCGGGGCTTGGTCCAAGGCAGGTCGTGCTCACCGGCGTGTTTTTCGACCATGAACAGCTCGGCGCCGCAAGCTATGACGCGGATACAGACTCGGTCGAGCATGTCTTTGCGGGCCGGATAGCGGGCTATTTTCATGGTACGGGCGATGTTTTCGCAAGCGTTGTCACCGGCGCGATGGCAAACGGCGCAGCCCTCCGGGAGGCTGTCCGGCTTGCGGTGGACTTCACGGTGGCCGGCATTGCGCGCACGAAACAGGCCGGAACGGATATCCGCTTCGGCGTTAATTTCGAAGCGGGGCTGTCAAAGCTCGCTATGAATTCAGGGTCTTATACATAGGTGGGAAAATGGACAGACTTGAGCCGATCATCAGGATACAAAAGCTGACAAAAACCTTCGCGGGCGCCGGCGGTGGGCTGACAGTTCTCGACAATATTGATCTCGATATATACAATGGCGATGTTTTCGGGATCATCGGCGTAAGCGGCGCGGGAAAATCGACGCTCGTGCGCTGCATCAATTTCCTCGAACGGCCGACTTCCGGCACGATCTCCTTCGACGGAAAAGACTTGAACCGCCTTCCCGAAAAGGCGCTTTATAAGGTCAGGCAGTCGATGGGTATGATCTTCCAGCAATTCAACCTGCTGATGCAGAGGACGGCGCTCGACAATGTCTGTTTCCCGCTTGAGATCGCCGGAAAAAGCAGGAAGGAAAGCCGCGTGCGGGCCGAGGCACTGCTGGAGCTGGTCGAGCTTCCGGACAAGGCAAGGGCTTATCCGGGCCAGCTCTCCGGCGGACAGCGCCAGCGCGTCGCCATTGCGAGGGCGCTCGCGACGGACCCAAAGGTCCTGCTCTGCGATGAGGCGACAAGCGCGCTCGACCCCAAGACGACAAGGGGCGTGCTCGCGCTGTTAAAGGAAATAAACCGGAAGCTCGGCGTCACCGTCGTCGTCATTACGCACGAGATGACCGTCGTCGAGGAAATCTGCAATAAGGTCGCCGTCATCGACGCGTGTAAAATCGCGGAAACCGGAGACGTCAGCGAGGTCTTTATAAAGCCGAAATCTCTCGCCGCGCGCAAGCTGTTTTACCCGGACGACGTAACAACCGAGCACTTCATAAACAGCCGTTGCTGCCGTATCGTCTTCGACGGCAACTCCTCTTTCGAGCCAGTGGTCGCCGATATGGTGCTCCGCTTCCGCAAAACCGTCAATATTATTTTTGCCGATACGAAAAACATCGGCGGAAAGGCCTTCGGGCAAATGGTGCTCCAGCTGCCGGAGGACGATACGTCCGCGGAAAAAATGATGGAATATCTTACCGCAAAGGGCCTTGCGGCGGAGGAGGTCAGGGACTATGTTTAGCCGGCAGATTTTGGGTATGCTCGGAACAGGCTTTCTGGAATCGATTTTTATGACCTTCGTCTCCGCGGCCTTCGCCTACCTGATCGGCCTGCCGCTCGGACTGACCCTCGTCGTGACGGACAAGGACGGCATCAGGCCGAAGTCCTGGCTCAACGGCATTCTCGGCGTCGTCATCAATATTCTTCGCTCGGTTCCTTTCCTCATCCTTGCGATCACGGTCATGCCTCTGACGCGGAGCGTCATGGGGACGACGCTCGGCGCGCGGGCGACGATCGTTCCCCTTGTCATCGCCTCGGCCCCGTTTATCGCAAGACTGGTCGAAAGCGCCGTAAAAGAAGTCGATAAGGGGGTGATCGAAGCGGCGCAGTCAATGGGTGCGTCTCCTATGCAGGTCGTGCTGAGGGTCATGCTGCCCGAGGCAAAGCCCTCGCTGATCGTGGGAAGCGCCATCGCGGTCACGACCATCCTCAGCTACTCCGCGCTGACGGGCTTTGTCGGCGGCGGCGGGCTGGGTGATATTGCCATCCGCTATGGCTACAACCGCTATCAGACGGATATCATGCTTGTAACCGTCGTCATCCTCGTCATCATCGTCCAGGTGATACAGGAGGTCGGCATGAAGCTCGCCAGGATCGGCGACAAAAGAAAATAAGATAATCATTATGACTAATAGTCAGGAGAAAACGTATGAAAAAAATCCTTACCTTACTGCTTGCCGCAGGACTTATCCTCGCCGTGTTTGCCGGCTGCGCAAGAACTGCCCCGCCCGAAAGCTCATCGGAAGCTTCTCCCGAAGCGGCGCCTTCTGAAAGCCCCGCCGCCGGGCTGTCGAAAATCGTGATCGGCGCAAGTCCCACGCCCCATGCGGAAATACTCGCAATCGTCAGAGAAATTCTCGCGGGCGAGGGCTACGAGCTCGAGATCAGGGAATTCACCGACTACGTGCAGCCGAACGTAGCCCTGTAGGACGGCCAGCTTGACGCGAACTTCTTCCAGCACCAGCCCTATCTTGACGACTTCAACACGGAAAAGGGCACCGATCTGATTGCGCTCATCTCCGTCCACTACGAGCCGCTGGGCGTCTACGCGGGAAAGACCGCCGCGCTTGACGCGCTGCCCGACGGCGCGGAGGTCGCCGTTCCGAACGATACCACCAACGAAGCCAGGGCGCTTCTGCTGCTCGAGGCCAACGGCCTGATCAAGCTCAGGGCAGACGCGGGTTTCAAGGCGACGATCAACGACATTGAGGAAAATCCGAAGAACCTCAAGTTCCACGAGATCGAAGCCGCACAGCTGCCCAGATCGCTTCAGGACGTGGACCTTGCGGTTATCAACGGCAATTACGCGATCGAGGCCGGGTTGAGCGTTGACGACGCGCTGGCCAAGGAGGAAAAGGACTCGGATGCGGCGACGACCTATGCGAATATCGTCGTCATCCGCAGGGACGATGAAAACCGCGCGGATCTGATCGCGCTTGCCAGGGCCATTACGAGCGATGCGGTCAGGCGTTTCATCGATGAAACCTACGCAGGCGCCGTCCTCCCCGTATTCTGACAAACCGGACCAAAGCCGGGCGGTGCAGGCACCGCCCGGCTTTGCCTTCCTCTTACAGCCACTTTCAACCGCAAAGGGACTGGTGATATGGAAATCAGACCGCTGAGTAAAACCGACGACAGATACGCTGTCAGCCGGGTTTATGAGGAGAGCTGGAAAAAAGCCTATAAAGACATCATGCCTCAGTCATATCTCGACGGCATTCCGCCGGGGAAATGGGTTGAAGCGCTCGATAATCCCGAGTGGCATTCGCTCATTATGCTCGACGGCGGACAAATCATCGGAACCGCCGCTTACTGCGCTTCGCGCTTTTCAGCTCTGCGCGG
>JAISDV010000074.1 GCA_031264545.1 Oscillospiraceae bacterium
TTCATATGTTTCTCCTCATTTTCCGGTTCGTCATAGGCCAATTTAGGGTATTCATATCCATTTTCAAGGTTGTTTTCCAAATTTTGGAGCCACATAAAACGCGCCCATAAAAAACGCATTGCAGCGCCCTTTATTTTCCACAATAGTACAATGCACATGCGGATATTTGTTGACCATCCTCGTTCCACAAAAGATTGGTACCCACTCAAATCTCCGCTCTGCGATCTTTGCGCCCACTTTCAGGCCGATCCGGTGGAACATTTTCCAGCCGCCCGGGTCGGTAATTTTCATCCCAATATTGGTGATGTTCCATTCCTTTTGCTTCTAAATGTGCGACAACAGCGCTTTTGAGAGAGAATTCGGCACGATTGTGCCAGCAATGCCCGTTTGTCTTTTACTGTTTTTATCTGATGGTCTTTTTTCATCATATTAATTTTATTGTACTGGATAAAAGGACGTTTTGCAAAAAAATTATAAGCTGGCTGCAAAGACTAAAACGAAGAAAAAGAGATATATAACGAAGTATGATATATATGTAGTGATTAACGGGAAATAGTATATTTTATGCGAAGACACAGAGATGGAGGAAATAACCACTATGATATACTAAGTAAAAAATATTTCAGCAGCAAATAAAAAATATATTATATATAGATATATCAATAAAAACATTAGATACAAAATATAAGGCAGATAGAGTAGACCTACAAGTTTTAAGTGGAATTGACCGATTTTAGACGGAAAAATAGAATCAGGTCGTGTTCCTGCTTCTTGATGAAATGAATAAAATCTTTGATTTCAACAAAAGATCTTTTGCCCGTAAAGATATCATCAGTGCAAAAGGTCACTCTCAGCAGCGGAAAATGCTTGACTTACATCTTTTTTAGAGATATTATTATTGCCAGTTATTTTGATCATGGCGGCGTAGCTCAGCTGGCTAGAGCATTCGGTTCATACCCGGAGTGTCACAGGTTCAAGTCCTGTCGCCGCTACCACCCAAATGTCAAGGCCACGACAAAAGAAATTTTGTCGTGGCCTTCGACTTTTATCAGCGTATGTTCATATAGCGACACAAGCCCCCGCCTCCGGCGCAAAGCAGTTCATGAAACCGGATAATTTCCACAATATCTCAATCCTGTTATCAGGGAAAATCAAAACCCGGTCAATCAGCAAGTCCACAAGTTCCTGGCTTAGAACCTTTGCCCTCAAAGCCTTCCGAGCCGCCTGTATAGAATCATAATCGGGAAGGCTCTTTTTGCTTTCACTGAGGATGGCCTCATGCACCTGAAACGAACGGGCAAGTTCAGCGTCAATAGCGGTTCTTTGAGTTTTGTACTCATCCGGCCTGATGCTGCCCAACACCAGGGCTTCATAAATCCGCTGCTTTTCGTCCCGCAGTTCCTCAATCTTCCCCATATATTCGGCTGCCGCTGGTGAATACATCGCCTGAACGTCCGCAGAGCGCAGTCCTGCGTCAACGACTATCCTTGCCTGCCGCTTCACGCTTTCCAAGACAACCGCTTCCAGTTCGCTTTTAAGGATACGCAGCTTGTGACACGCGGCATCGGCAGCGGAAAGCGTATACCGGCAATGGAAAGCCGAGTTTTTTGTGCTGCTTATCCGCATGATATGTCCGCAATGCCCGCAGACGACCTTGCCGCCCAGCGCCGAAACCATCTCCGCCGCATACCGCTTCGCTGTATTGAGTTTCCGTTTGCGGAGCGGTTCGCCTTTGACGCGAAGCTGCTCCTGTGCCGCGTCGAATAGTTCCCGCGATACAACGGGCTCGTGATGATCGGGAATCCGTATCCAGTCCTCCTCGGCAACCTTGGTGCGGTTACGGCTGCCGACTTCAACCGTCCTCGTCTTGCCGGAAAGGTATACGCCGAGATACTGCTCATCCCGCAGAATATCAAGAAGTATGGGCTTCTGCCAGACATACTGAAATTCGTACTCCTCCGTTACTCCGCGGCGCCGCTTTTTGTATGCGGACGGCGTAAGGCGCTGCTCCGCGTATAACCGCCGCGTAATCGCCGCCAGGCTCTTTTCACCGGCGTACATACTAAAGATAAGCCGGACAGTGTCGGCGGCCGGAGGGTCGACCACCATATTGCGCTCTTCGTTCAGCATATACCCGAAAGCGCAGTTTTTGGTGACCAGTTCGCCGCGCAGGGCTTTCTCCCGTTTCGCGCTGCGGATTTTCACCGACAGGTCGCGGCTGTAGTATTCGTTAATCAGGAATTTGAATGAAACCTCCATGCCGCCCGTGCCGCCCTCGCAGGCAAAGGAATCAAACCCGTCCGATACGGCGATAAACCGCACCCGGAACAAAGGAAAGACACGCTCGATGAAGTATCCGGTTTCAAGCGCGTCCCGCCCGAAGCGGCTGAAATCCTTCACCAGAATGCAGTTGACCTTGCCCTCGCGGACGAGCTCCAGCAGTTCCTGTACGGCGGGCCGTTCAAAATTGAGCCCGGAGTACCCATCGTCCACAAACTCTAAAACCTCGCCGCCGTCCATATCGGAATCCATAAGGTGCTGATCCAGCAGGAGCCGCTGGTTTCCGATACTCAGGCTGCCGGTCTTCGCCTCATCCAGCGACAGCCGGATGTATTTTGCCGTCACCAGCTTACCCAACGCGCTTCACCTCCCCATCGTCCTCACGGATTTCACTCCGCTTCGCCATCGCAAGCTCTGGCATCCGCTTCGTTCCATCGTTCGTCCTCTCCCCAACGAATCTTCGATTCGCCGGGGTCCCCATAAATTCATCCCGGAACCGCAGGACGATCTCAAAACTATTGTCCCGCTTGACAAAGACCTTCTCCACCAGGCAACCCACGATATCCGCGGTCAGTTCGCGGGTAGCAAGAGCATCGGCAGCCGCAACGCTGAATGCGCGGTGCGCCGCAAGCTCCGCCGCCCGATCCCGCCGCCCAGTGCGAATCGCGTCCGCACGTTGGGATAATCTCTCTATATCCGCCTCATAAGCGCCTTTCAAGGATGAGAACTCTTCGGCGGTGAGCAAGCCGCCCAGCATATTTTCGTACAGGCTTTTTAAGAAGTATCCGCTTTTTGAAAGCCGGGCGTTGATTTCTATTAATTCGTTTTCAGCGGCGGCGTCCCTCGCCGGCGCCATACGCTCCATGCGGATCGTTTCGCCCATGATCGCCCCGGCGTATTTATCCAGCAGGGCGAAAACGTCGGCCTGGAGCTCCTCTTCCTTCA
The DNA here is from genome assembly GCA_031264545.1 of Oscillospiraceae bacterium. GTDB lineage: Bacteria > Bacillota > Clostridia > Oscillospirales > Oscillospiraceae > UBA2658. The sequence goes on from JAISDV010000074.1 coordinate 3,226, forward strand.
CCGACACCACCGAGCAGGCATCCTTGTGGATTCTCCACTGCGACTCGCAGCGGTACCAATAGACGCCGTCCTTGTTCTGGCGGCGCCGGTGCATCGGATGGCCGCAGTGAGCGCAGAACACCTTGCCTTTAAACACATGAGTGGAATACGGGACCGCCGTACGCCGGCTGTCCCTGTCCGCTTCGGACGCCTGCCGGAGCAAAAGCTGTACCCGCTCGAACAGTTCGCGGGATATGACGGGCTCGTGGGTATTCGGAACACATATCCATTGGTCCGGGCTGACGGCGATCTCCTTATGGTCCACGGTGCGGGTCTTGCCCTGCACCATATCGCCCGCGTAGACCTGATCAGTCAGGATGCCGGTAACCGCGCGCTTTTGCCAGAACGGTCCGCCCACCAGCTTTTCATTGGCGATCAAGCCCTTTGCCTGTTTGTAACGGCTGGGCGGCAGTACCCCGGCTTCATTCAGCAGCCGGACGATCTCCCCGGCGCAGGTCCCGTCGGAAACCCAGGCGAATATCCGCCGCACCACCACGGCGGCCTCTTCGTCCACAACCAGATGGCGGCAATCCTCCGGGTCTTTGTTGTACCCGAATGGCGCCATACGCCCGACGAATCGCCCGTCTCGGATGTTCTGCCTCTGCACTGAGCGGCATTTGCGGGAGATGTCCAACGCATACGATTCCGCGATGACGTTTTTCAGGGGGAGCAGTATGCCGCCGTCGCCCTCAAGCGAATCGAAGGAATCGGTCACGGCGATGAACCGCACGCCCATCGCGGGCAACTGCTTTTCGATGTAATACCCCGCGTCAATGGCGTTCCTGCCAAAACGCGAGAGGTCTTTCACGATAATGCAGTTAATCCGGCCGCTTTCCGCGTCGGCCATCATCCGCTGAAACTCCGGGCGCTCGAACCTCGTGCCGGTGGTCTGGTTATCGCTGTAGACTTCGACCAGGCGGATATCCGAAGATACGGCGATAAAGTTCTCGATGATATCTCGCTGGGTCTCCAGGGAATCGCCGCGTTTGGCGCTGTCCCTCGACAGGCGGATGTACGCCGCCGCGTTGTAGACCATATGCTGTGCCTGTTGTTCCAATACAGGCGCGGCGTCATACTGTTTTCTGCTTTTCCGTGCCATTACGCCGCAGCCTCCTTTTCGTCCTCGCGGGCTTCGCTATGCTCGCTTCCGCCTTGCGGTGAAAGCTCACCCGCCCCGTCGCTCGTCCTCTCCCCACAAAGTCCTTTGCGGGACTCTGCGGGGCCCCCAATCAGACTCTGCGCCAGCATATATTCATCCTGGTAATTGAACGAGATGTCCAGTTCGGTCTTGCCGGTCACCCGTATGCTTTGAATCAGGTTCACCACCGCTCGGCGGTCAAGCGCGTTCAGCCCTTCAAACTGCTTGAAATGCTCCATCCAGCGCAGCCGGTCGGCCTTGCCGTCAAGCGTCTTGTTCCGCTCAAGTTCCAGCGCGGCGATGGCGTCACGCAGACGAACCTCATCCGCGGCATACCGGGACTTTAAGGTTTTGAAGTCCTCTTTTGTGAGCAAGCCACTGACCATGTTTTCGTATAGCGACGCCTTGAACCCGTTGATCGTGGCAAGCTGGCGCTCGTTTTCATCAATCTGACCGTTAATCTGCCATGCCAGCGCCTTGGCCGCCTTACGGCTGTCGCTTGCGGCGAGAACGGAATCCAGCGACACAATCCCGGCGATATGCGCTTTCGCGCTTTCCAGAACGCACTCGGCAAGGTCGCGTTCTTTCACCATAACCGCTTCGTGGCAGCCGTGCTTTTTCCCCGTAGGGCAGTAATAGTAGAAATACTCCCGATCCTTGTAACGGTTGGTTTTTCGGGTCATCCGGGCGCCGCAGCACCCGCAGATAAGGATGCCTGAAAAAAGGTACACCGCATCTCCGCCCGGTGAAGAACGGGTATCCAGCTTCATGATCCGCCGCGCCAGGTCGAAATCCCGCGGCCGGACAATGGCTTCGTGCGCGCCCTCGGTGCGTTTCCATTCAGACTCCGGGCAGTCGATGATATCCTTGACTTTGTAGCTGTGCGTGCTTCGCCGCCCCTGGACCAGAACACCGGCATAAGTTTCGTCATTCAGGATGCGGAAGATGGCCGTAGCCGACCATTTCGCGTCGGGAACATCCGCAAACCCGCCCGTGGGATGGGGCAATCCCCGGTCGCGCTTGTAGGCCATAGGCGACAGTACGCCCAGGCTGTTCAGCGTTTCCGAGATTTTCAGCGCGCTCAGGCCGTTTATCTTCATGCGGAAGATATCCCGCACAACGTCCGCCGGGTATTCGTCAATGACAAGCTGGTTCTTGTTTTCAGCAGAGCGCCGGTATCCGTAAATCGGGCATGAGCCAACATAATCGCCGTTGCCGCGTTTGACATTGAGAGCCGAGCGCGTCTTGACGGAAATATCACGGCAATAGGCGTCATTGATGATGGATTTCACGCTGACCACCAGGTCGTCGGCGCTGTCTTTGAGTGTGTCGATGTTGTCATTCAGCGC
>JAISDV010000170.1 GCA_031264545.1 Oscillospiraceae bacterium
CCACGCCGTTAGTGCAAATCGGCGTGCAGGACCAGTTCGGCGAAGTTGGGCCGGAAAGCTACCTGCGCACACGGTTCAATCTTGAGCCTGCAGATATGATAACTGCAGCGGAAAAAGCCATTGCGCTGAAAAATGCCTGAGCGTACCAAAAATTTGGACGGTTCTGCAAAGCGCGACCAGAACTTAAAAGCGGTATTCTTCCATGCACCGGGCTGTTAAGTACAGGTCAAGCTTTCATGCCGTAAGAATAAACGCCAAATCATCATAAAGCTATGAATTGGCCACCGCCACCGCTAGGGTGACGGTTGCGCCGACCAGGGGGTTGTTGCCCATTCCGACGAAGCCCATCATCTCTACATGGGCGGGAACAGAGGAAGATCCCGCGAACGTTGCATCCGCATACATACGGGCCATCAAATCAGTCTGTCCATAAGAAGCGGGACCCGCCGAAGTATCATCCGGATTCATCGTGCGCCCGATCCCGCCGCCGGAGGCGCAGGCAAAATACCGCTTGTGATGATCGATCGCGTATTTTTTATACGCGCCCGACACCGGATGCTGGAAACGGATCATATGGGTGGCATTTCCGGTGATGGACACATCCACCTCTTCATGAATCATAATAGCCAGACCCTCCCGGATTTCATTGGCGCCGTAGCAGCGGACCCTGCTGCGGTCTCCGGACGAATAAGCTGTCTCCTTGCCGATGTGCAAGGTATCCGATTCAAAATCAAAGCGCGTCTCTACATGCGTAAAGCCGTTGATACGTGAAATAATTTCGGCGGCGTCCTTTCCAAGACCATTCAGGACGACGCGCAGCGGCGTCTTTCTGACTTTATTGGCGGAATGAATAATACCTATGGCGCCTTCGGCGGCCGCAAAGGATTCATGACCGGCAAGGAACGCAAAGCAATGCACATCTTCCGACAGGACCATCTTAGCCAGCTCGCCATGGCCAATACCGATTTTTCGCTGATCCGCCACGGACCCTTTAATACAAAAAGACTGCAGCGCTTTGCCGAGTACCCGGGCAACCTGGCAAGCGTCCTTGATGCCTGTTTTGAGCGCGGCTGCCACACCAGCGGTATAAGCCCAGCACACATCTTCGAAACAAATGCGCTGAACACCTCTTACGATCTCGAAAACCGCTATATTTGAAGCATCGCAAACAGCCCTGGATTCCTCAAGGGACCGCAGCCCATATTCCCCGAGAAAGCTCATAACGGACGTCATACGCCGGCTCATATTTTCAAATACCGCTGCCATCTGCGTCAGTCCTTTCTCGGATCAATTACTGTGACCGCTTCCTCAAACCTGCCATAGTCCGAAGTTGTTGCTTCCAGGGCCTTAGCGGGGTCCTCGCCATGATCAATGCGGACCATCATTTCATTCAGGTTCGTATAGCGATAGCCGATAATCCGGTTTTCCGCGTCCAGCGCCAGATTACGCACATATCCTTCCGCGATATTCAGGTACCGCGGGCCTTTTTGCGCACTCCCGTAATGTGTTCCAACCATGCTGGAATAACCGTTACTCAAATCATCCAGCGCGGCGCCTACGGGCAGCCCGTCACTGGTAAAGGCCGTTTGACTCCGTCCATAGGCCAGATTCAGAAACAGCTCCCGCATTGCCACATTGATCGCATCACAGACCAAATCGGTATTCAGCGCCTCCAGGAGTGTCCTGCCGGGCAATATTTCCACAGCCATTGCGGAAGATTGCGTCATACCGCTGCAGCCAATAACTTCAACCAGCACTTCCGAAATAATCCCGTTTTTAACATTAACCGTCAGCTTACACGCGCCCTGGTTCATTGCACAGGTGCCTACGCCGTGACTAAATCCCGAGATATCCGTCACTTGCCGCGATACGGAGAAAGTCCCCTCTTGAGGAATGGGCGCCGCGCCGTGCTGTGTGCACCGGGCTACGCATACCATACGCTCAAGTTTTCCGGTCATGTCCATCTGGTTCCTCATTTCTCCGAATCCTGTATAACGGCTCGTCCCCACTAACAGAGGAGCCGCAAGCGTCTGATTTCGGACAAAGCTATCACATTTTTTCTGAGCCTTGGAAATGACGCCCTCAAGCCTCTTCGCAGGCGCCGATATTCCCCATACGGCTCGTTAAATCAGGTTTTATGTATTGTTTAATCAGGGCGACTGCCTTCAGGAGCGCCTCTAAAGAGATACCCGTATCCGCGCCGATCGCATGGAGCATATTCACCGCGTCTTCGGTGGCCGTATTGCCCGCCGCGCCTGGGGCAAAGGGACATCCGCCCAAACCGCCGGCCGAGGTTTCAAAACGCGATATACCCCCGTCGATCCCCGCGCAGATATTCACCAGGCCCATACCGCGCGTATCATGAAGATGAAGCGCCATCGGGAGCTCCCCGCACATTTTTCGGGCCTGTTTGCTGAGCGCTTGCACCTGAACAGGATCGGCAATGCCGATCGTGTCACAAAGTACGATTTCTGAAACCCCGCAATTCAGGACCTTTTCCATCAGGCGCAGGACAGCTCCGGGCGGAACCGCTCCTTCAAAGGGGCACCCAAAAGCCGTAGCCAGATCTGCGCGAAGCTTCAAATCAGGCAGCGCGCACTTAATGCGCCGGAGATCGGCTAAGGACTCTTCTGAGGTACGGCGAACATTTGCCATATTATGCGCCGCGCTGACGGAAATCACATAACTGACCGTGCGTATACCGCTGTCCCACGCGGTCTGCGCCCCCTTAAGATTTGGCACCAGGGCAATAGTCCGGCAATTTGCCGCCAGCTCGTCAACAAAAACCGCCGCGATCTCAGCGGAGTCCGCCATCTGCGGTATCGCTTTAGGACTTACAAACGACGTGAGCTCAATTTCCGTGATGCCTGAGGCTGCCAACCCGCGAATGATCCGCTTCTTATATTCCGTATCAATAAATGTCCTGACGTTTTGAAATCCATCACGCGGACAGACCTCAACAAGCGTAACGGCGGGCGGGATCTTCTCTATCATACGATCCGTTCCTCCTCAAGCCGTTTCAATTCCGCGGGCGCCATCCGGAGAAGGTCACAGTAAATTTCATGATTGTGCTGTCCTAAATCAGGCGGAGGCGTACGGAAGCCGGCTTCAGTCTCCGATAATTTAATATGTGTATTCGTCACCTTGAGTTTTCCGATACGGGGATGCTCCTCTTCAATAAACATCTGCCGGCTTCCGGCAATCTGCGGGTCCTGCGTGATCTGCGCAATATTATAAATGGGACACGCGGGCAGGCCCTTAGCCAACAATTTATCCGCCAATTCCTGACTGTTTTGGGTGCGCGTCCATTCCTCGACAACAGCTCTGACCCTGGCATGGTTCTGCACACGGCTCTGGTTGGTCGACATATCCGGATCGTCAATCAAGTCCGGCCTTCCCATAAATTCGCAGAGTATCCGCCAGAATTTATCGTTTGCGCAGCCAATGACGATCTCTTCATGATCTTTCGTGGGAAACGTATCGTAAGGGTAGGTGGATTCGTAGCGGTTACCGGTGCGCCCCGGCACCCTTCCCGTAGCTAAAAAAATCTGATTGATAATCTGCATACTGGCCACCAAGGTATCGACCAAGGCAATATCGACTTTTTGTCCGATACCCGTGCTTCTGCTGTAATGCAGTGCCGCCAAGACTCCGCCGCATAGGGAAATGCCGCTCATAACGTCCGACATAGGGCCGCCGCAGCGGGTAGGCGAGCCGTCCGGCCAGCCTGTAACGCTCATCAGTCCGCTCATCGCCTGCCCTACAATATCATAACCCGCTCTGCCCGCATAAGGGCCTGTGTGGCCAAAGCCTGAAACACAGCCATAAACCAACGCGGAATTAACCGTTTTTAAGACATCCCATCCCAGGTTAAGCTTCTCCATGGTTCCGGGGCGATAGTTTTCAATCAGGATATCCGCTTTTTCTACCAGCCGCAGAAAAATCTCCCGGCCTTTTTCAGACTTCAAATTGAGGGTAATCCCTTTTTTATTGCGATTCAGGTTTTTAAAATAAACGCTTTCTCCATCAACAAACGGCGGGAAAGCCCGGCTGTCGTCGCCTGTTCCGGGAAGCTCCACCTTGATCACCTGAGCGCCCAGGTCCGAAAGCATCATGGTACAGAAGGGCCCCGCTAAGACCCGGCTTAAATCCAGCACCACAACATCAGAAAGCGCTCCCGGCGCACTAATGCCGATCCCCATTTCATTTCCCTCCGTATTGCTTGATCAGCAAGCCCCGCAAGCCGCCGCTGCGGATGATCTTCATAATATGGCCGGGTATTATGCCGCATGAATAACGCTGAGCCCGGGAGACGTTATAAATAGCGCCCTGTTCGGCGTCTATCTCTAATACGTCACCATCAAAAATAGCATCTGTTTCGGGACATTCGATGGCCGTCAACCCGATATTAATGCAGTTCCGGTAAAATATACGGGCAAAGGATTTTGCCACAACAGCTGCGATACCCAGATACTTCAGCGATAACGGCGAGGTCTCGCGGCTGGAGCCTGACCCGAGGTTGTGTCCCGCTACGAAAATATCTCCGGATTCGACGCGCGCTGAAAAAGCCGGATCAACGGCCTGCATAGCATATGCAGAGGCCTTTTCGACGCTGAGTTCCATATACTGCGGAGGAGAAATGATGTCTGTATTGATATTGTCTCCATATTTCAGCGCTTTTCCTTTTAAAGTCTGATACATCAGTCAACCCTCTCTACAGCAGCTCTCTCGGATCGGTTATTCTGCCGGTTACGGCGCTGGCTGCCACCGTTAACGGTGAACCCAAAAAAATCCTGGCCTCCCTGCTTCCCATCCGCCCGATAAAATTCCGATTAGACGCGGATATGCAGCATTCACCGGCAGCCAGCAAGCCCGAATGGACACCCACGCAAACCCCGCAGGTGGGCGCCAATATGGTGGCGCCCGCTTCTGAAAGCGCTGACAGAATACCGCTGCTTTGAGCCTGATTCCAGATGCTTCGAGAGGCCGGCGATACCAGCAGACGCACATTCTTCGCGATCTTTTTACCTTTAAGCAGCTTAAGCGCCGCGGCAAGGTCATAATACCGCCCTCCTGTGCAGGAACCAAGATACGCCTGATGGATCACCTCGCCGCAGCAAGCCGCGGGCTGCACATTATCCACCGCATGCGGACAGGCTACCAAGGGCTCTAAGGTCCGGGCGTCAAAATCAAGGCTGGCGGAAAATTCCGCGTCCGCATCGCTGCGAAGACAGGGCATTTCCGCTTTAACGCCCTGAGCGCGCAGATAGGACAGGGTGCTTTCATCCGCCGGTATGATGCCGGTCTTGGCGCCCATTTCGACCGCCATATTACAGATGCACAGGCGCTCGTCGATCGGGAGAGAAGCAATCGTGTCTCCCACGTACTCGATTGTTTTGTACGTGGCGCCGGAGTGACCGATCACACTGATGGTTTTCAACGACAGATCTTTGGCCATAACCCCGCCGGGTAACTTGTTGTTCCAGGTAACTTTTATCGTTTCAGGAACCTTAAGCCAGGTTTTTCCGCTTATCAGGATACCCAGCATTTCCGTTGAACCGACACCGCTCGCAAAAGCGCCCAACGCGCCGCCCATACAGGTATGAGAATCCGTTCCCAGCACAAGCTTTCCGGGGAGGACATGGCCGTTTTCGACCATAATCTGATGACAGGGGCCAACGAATTCATAATAGTTCTTTATGCCATGAGCCGCTGCCCAATCCCGCGTAAATTTTACGATCTCAGCCTGCGGTATCGTTGCGGGCGGGGTGTAATGATCGGAGATAATAACGACCTTATTTGTATCCCATACATGATCACGGATCTCCGCCATGCCCTGTGCGACCTCGACTCTGGGGCCGAGGATATCATCCATCATAGCCACATCGACATCTGCCCAGATAATATCGCCGGCCTTGACCTCGCCGGCACCGGCAGCCCGGGCCAGAAGCTTTTCAGATAAGGTCTTTCCCATTACGCGGCTTTCTCCCCCTCATACCCGCTGCTCAGACGAAGCCATTTTTTTATGCGCGTACTATTCCTGAAAAACGGAATTCCTGATATAGACCTGACCGTCCATAATTCTGCGGGCCGTGCGATAAACGCCTAAGCGGGTAATTTGGGTCTGGCTGCCGTCCTGCCGGCCATAGGCCTCCACGGGGACGATTCCGCTGGGATGACCAATGAGCAGGGTCCCATTCCGGCGCGCTTCTTCGCTGATCAAATCCCAGACGACACTGCCGGGAACGCGGGCTGCCGCCCCGGTACAGACGGTACCCGTGATCGGATAGGCCTTATGCGCGCGCTGCATAAAGATCAGCCGCGATACGATATGCACATTTTCCGCCGAAACCCGTGTGCCATCGAGCGCCGTATAAGCCGCGGGTGCGCTTAATATCGCAAAAAACGGCGCATACGGGCTTTCGAGAATGGCTTTTTCCGGGCTATCCACAAGGCCGAAAATGACGGCTGCACGGCCGCGTATGTCCTCGACGGTTCGCATCAGCTCAGCATCCGCTTCAATCTCCGCCGGTGTCTCGGTCCCTTTGAGTCCCAGAGCGGCGGCGGCGATGAATACGACAGGGTTCCCGGCATCCGCCAGAGACACCGGATACGCTCTGCCCTCGGCACGAATGATGTCTTTGGCCCTGCCGGTCGGCAGGAGCCTTCCCGTCCGCCCGCCGACAGTCCCCGCCCAATCCATCGTAATTTTTGCGCCTGTTCCGGGAACACCGTCAATCTCAAAATCACCCTCAACCTGCGCTTTTCCATTTTTTACGGGGACCTCTGCAATGAGAATCGTATTGCTGTTGGTCTGACGAATACGTACGGTCGTAACAGGTTCGATTGCCGGCACGAGGCCTTCATCAATGGCATAGGGTCCGACAGCGGAAGAAATGTTGCCGCAATTGCCGTTATAATCGATAAAGGCTTTTTCGAAGCTTACCTGTCCAAAGGTGTAATCGACATCCGCGTCGGCCGAGCGCGCGCGTTCAACAACAGCTAATTTGCTCGTCAGCACATCGGCGCCGCCCAAGCCGTCTATCTGGCGTAAATCCGGGCTGCCAAAGGCAGCCAACAGGACCTTATCCCGCTTTTTTTGTTCGGCCGGCAGCTCATGACGTTTGAAGAAAATCCCTTTACTCGTACCTCCGCGCACGATTGCACAGCTAATCTGTTTCATTTCAGGATGCATTTACCTGTTCCCCTCTGCCGATATAAACCTGCATGATTTTTTATATAGCAAATACCATGCCATTTATACAGGCGAATATCGGCTATGTTATGAAGTTGCAAAAAATAGTTTCTGCGAAACTATTTTTTGCGCGCATGTGCGCACGCGCTTGAATTTAATGCCGTGGCGCGGGGCCGCGCCGCATGGCTGTTTTTATAGTCCTCCTGCGGCAATAAAAACCAAAAAAATACCGGCCGAGCCTATAAATCAGCCGGTATTTTAATGTTGAAAACTTGTTTTACAGGAATATATGCCATATCGTACTTCAACCAACAAGCCCTGCGATGTTCCGTTTATGAAAGCAATTTTTCAACTATGGAATATTCAATTGCGCATACAGGATATGCCCCACAGGCGCGATTCCGCCAATCAGCGCCCTTGACTGCTCAAGGCATCACACCCATATCCCCGAACAGCTCTTCGTCTGTCGGGCTTTTTCTGTCAATTTCCACCGCAAGCCAGGTCGTATTCATATAATACTCGATCGTGACGTTCTTCGAGCAGCTCGTATTCCCCCAGGTCCCGCAGCCCAGAGACGGTGAAAAAGGATAGCCCGCAATCCAATTGCCTGTGTTGACAACGCTGTTCGGCAGATTATTGTTGACGCGTACCGTCCGCGTCTCGAGGGCGAACCTTACGATATTATCCCGGTTAACGGAATAAATACCGCAGGAATGCCCGGCGCCGGAAAATGCGTGATTGGCGTTTACGCGCGCAATGGCTTCCTCGATATTCCGGCATTTATATACGGTCAGCACCAAGCACATCTTCTCACCCGAAAGCGGGTAGTCGGGACCGGAGCCCGTTTCCTCTGCCAGGATGAATTTTGTTCCGGCAGGGACCTTGATGCCGGCCAATTGCGCGATGACAGAGATCGGCTTGGCTACGATATCGCGATTGATGGCATGATCCTCCGGCCAATTCGGAAAAATGGCTTTTTGAATCTTCTGCCGCTCGTCGGCCGTGCAAAGATACCCGCCTTCCGCCTTAAGCGCCTTCAGCGCGTCTTCATACACCCGGTCAAAAATGACCAGCGAATTATCACAGGAACACCCGGCCGACAGGTCGCCCGTTTTGCTGAGCATGACCTTATGCGCCATATCTGTGAGGTCTGCGCTGTCGTCAACAACCATCACAGCATTCCCCGCGCCGACGCCATAGGCAGGTTTACCGGAAGAATACGCCGCCTTGACCATTCCGGCGCCGCCGGTGGCCATGACCAAATCACTCTGCTTCATCAATTCATCGGTGACCGGGACCTTGACCATCGCGGGTTCCACACACAGCAGGGCATCCTCGGGAACGCCCTGCCGCTTAAGCAGGCCGCGCATCAATTCTGTCGTACGAAATGTCGTCTTCTTCCCGCGCGGATGGGGTGCAAAAATGACCGAATTTCGCGTTTTCAGTGAAAACAGGGCCGTCGTGATCGGAATCATCTCAGGCTGGGTGCTGGGTATGAGCGCGCCAATCACACCCACGGGCTTCGCAATGCGGCGCAGCCCCTTTTCAGGCAGCTCCTCTACAATGCCCACAGTTTTCTCATGTTTGATTTCATAGTAAACGCCTTTAACCTTTGTTTCGATCTTGCCGAGCTTAGAAGGCATATCGCCCAATTCGGTCTCCGCAAGCGCGAGCTCGGCCAATTCCCGCTTTATTCCGGCGCGCGTCATTTCATAGGCAATTACCGCGGTAAGCTTGTCTACCTGCTCCTGTGTATAGTGTTCCATGGTCGCCTGGGCTTCGCGGGCACGCGCGACCAAGCCCGCGATATAGCTTCCGTATACAGCCTCACTCATATCGCTCATATAATTTCAGACCCTCCCCTATAACCTTAAAGTGACTATCCGCTATTTTTATAGAACAGCTTATAGAACAGCAATTTATGTGCCAGCCTGAAGAGGGTCCGCCTGGGTATTTTCCATGCCGCGCTTGGTTTTTCGCCAAAGCGTCGTCATCCCAATGCCAAGGCGCTGCGCCGCCAGAGTATGGTCGTTTCCGCATTCGGCCAAGGTGCGATTAATAATATCTGACTCGAGCGCCTCGATCATATCCTTCAGCTTTTTCCCGGAAGCCAGTCCCGCGCTTGCAGGGCCTTCGTCTTCAGCGGGAAGAAGCCCGAGAATTTTACACAGCTCAAGCGCATCCGGAATATTTTCGTCTCCGATGCTTTTCAAAACACAATAACGCTCGACAACATTCTGGAGCTGGCGCACATTGCCCGGCCAATGATACCGCTCCATACAAAACAGGACAAAATCAAAGGTCTCGTCCTCCGGAGAAAGCTTGTGTTTCTGCGCAAAAGCTTTAAACAGGCATTTTATATCGCCCAGCCGCTCCCGCAGAGGCGGTATATGCAGGTTGAATACATTCAAGCGATAATAAAGGTCACGGCGAAAAGCGCCTTTTTCTGTGCTTTCAAGTAAGTTTTTATTGGTTGCGCTGATGACGCGCACATCCACCGGTATGATACGGTTTCCGCCGACACGCATGATCTCGCGTTCCTGTAAAACGCGGAGAAGCCTGGCTTGTACAGACGCTGTCAGCTCTCCGATCTCGTCTAAAAACAGGGTGCCGCCGTGAGCCAGCTCAAAGAGCCCGGGCTTGCCTTCCTTTTTGGCGCCCGTAAAGGCGCCCGATTCATAACCAAACAATTCGCTTTCAAGCAGGTTCTCCGGTATGGCGTTACAGTTAATGGCAACAAAGGGCCCGTTTTGTCTTTTACTGGCATTATGTATGCCCTGCGCGAATAATTCTTTGCCCGTACCGGATTCCCCGTCAATCAAAATGGAGGAATCGATGCCGGCAAAGATCTGAGCCATGCGTAAAATATTGCGCATTTGCTGAGATTCGCTGATGATGTCTTCAAAGGTATATTTGGCGGCGAAGCCTTTGGAATGGATCTCTTTTCGTATCTTTTCTTCCAGAAGCTGCACCTTCGTTATGTCTTCATATCTGCTCACAGTACCGACAAATTTACCGTCCAGCATCACGGCGGTATGGCTTACGGCATAGGTGCTCCCGCCGACCCGCTTAAGAAAGCTCTTGTCATTTTCTTCACTTTTCGTATCGATAATTTCATTGCCGACCGGGTCACCCGCCCGGTAACTTTTCTGGAAAATCTTTTCGGCAACAGAATTGAAAACGACCACGCGCCTTTCTTCGTCCGTTATAATGATCCCTTCGACCAGCGAATCAAAGGCAGCCTTAAGCTGCGTGGAATAGTGCTGCGCCTTTTGCTTTTCGTAAATCACCTGCAGGGTCTCGTCTATCGCGCGCGCGATCGCTTCATGGCCCGCACTGATCACTATGCCCTGCATGTTATTTTTTGCAGCGATTTTCGCTGCGACCTCGCCGCCGATAATGACCTTTATACCCTTTTCCTTTGCATCCTGAACGCCCTCTTCAATATCCTTATAGTCCATAAACAGATATTCTAATATCTCAATTTGATACATTTGCGCAATTTCTTTAACGCCCGGAACGTTTTTATGATAATGAATAAAAGCGACCTCGCGGACATTCCGGTCCAGGGTGTGTATGACCCGCACCAAATCAAAGGGCGTGATAGGAATCGTAATGACGGGTATCTCCACCGCTCTTATAATATAATCAGCGGTGCCGCCTCTGCTCAGGATCGCATCCAGGCGCAGCGCCTTTTTCTTTGCCTCATAAACCGCCTCGTCGAATGAAGCGTCAATGCTGATCGCGTGCACATTATCCATCTTACGCGTGATCTCAAGAAAATCGGCCGAAATATCCGGATAAGTGCCAATGAATGCCAAATTGATTTTTTTATCGAGCATATGCTTCCTCCCGGTGATCTGACCTTGTTTCAGGCCTTGTATTCACAAACGCGGGCTGCGGTAACACGCCTTATGTCTGCGCGGCTTTCTTTTCGTACACTCATAATACAGGAAAAATTCTATATATGCAAAACAATATTTCAAATTTGAAAAGCATCGCGGCTTACATCCGCCCGGAGACCGCTTTTGCCCTGACAGGCGCGTTCAGGTCCGCTTGTATTTTTCAAGCATAGCTGTTATGCTGTGTATGGCAATGAAGCGGGAAACGGTCCGCCTGTCCGGCAGACTCCGCGAGGAATCCAGGTCCTAAAAATAAAAGCTTCAGGAGGAATCAATGAAAACATTATTTGATGAAACGCACTTGGGGCAAATGACCCTGAAAAACCGGTTCATCCGCGCCGCAATCGGCGAAAAAACCTCAGACGGGCACGTGAATGAAACTATCCTGAGCTTATATAAAGCGCTCGCCCTGGGAGGCGCCGGCGCCCTGATCACCGGCTTTACCTTAGTGGATGAAAATGAAAAGAATTTTCCCCTGCTGGCATTTTATAACGATGCGTTTCGCGAGGGGCATAAAGCCTTAACAGATCTGGTGCATGAGAATCACGCGCATATTATCCTGCAGCTCGTCTACGTCGGCTCATACGTGAGAGGCGACACGGCGGGCATGTCTGTTCTTGCGCCAAGCGCCGTGGAGAATTTAAACACAAAAGTCTTGCCGCAGGAGATAAGCGTAAGGCAAATCAAACGTATCCAGGAAAGGTTCTCTGAAGCTGCTTTAAGAGCAAAAAACGCCGGTTATGACGGCGTTGAAATCCATGCGGCTCATGGCTTTTTCCTCAGTCAGTTTATGACCCCCTATTATAACCGAAGAACGGATTTGTACGGCGCCTCCGCGCAGAACAGGGCGAGAATGGCCCTGGAAACCTATGCGGCTGTACGCGAAGCCGTGGGCGCTGAATTTCCAATCCTGATAAAAATAAATGTGAACGACGGTTTTGAGGGAGAGGTCAGGTTTGAGGATGTGCTGTATTTATGCAAGGCACTAACGGAAATGAAAATCGACGCAATCGAAATCAGCGGCGCTTTCCGGAGCTTTCCTCAAAATGCCACCGCGTTTTTCAAAAAAGAAGCGGCACAAATCGCCGCAGAGAATGAAACGAAAATTATTATGACCGGCGGCAACAGAGACTTTGAGGAAATGACAGCGATACTCCGGCATACCGGCATTGAATATTTCGGGCTGGCAAGACCCTTAATAACGGAACCGGACCTGATCAACCGGTTTAAAGCCCTGTATACCTAAGCGCTCGGATTTCATTCCGCGGCGCGGGACGCGCCGCATGGCAGTTTTTATAGCTTGCCTGCGGCAAGCTATAAAAAAACAGAGCCGTGCCGCTGCAAAAAGGGCAGCGCGCAGGCTCTGTTTTTTTTGGTATCCCCGCGTCAGGGCTTGTTTGAAAAATCGGCGCGCGGAGCGCGCAGCGGAAAATCAAAGACGCGCCCGGCGGACGGCGGCGCGGGACGCCCGAGGGCCTTCAGTCTTCATTATCCCTGCCGACCATATTGACTTCGAGCTGGTACCTGTCCCCAACCAGGCTCAGCCGGTCGGCGCAGACGGGCTTTCCGTTCGCGTAGCAGGTGCGCCGCATATAGAGCAGCGCCGAGTCGACGGGGATCTGGAGCATCTGGGCTTCGGCGAGATCCGCGGATTTCGCCGATATTTTGTCAACCGCCGAATCGATGTTGATATTGTACCTGTCCTCCAGAAACTGGTAGAGCGAGGTAATGGCGTCCGCATACCGTTCAATTCCCGGCACCATGGCCGGAATCAGATGGTTGCGCATGATTACAATGGGTTTTTCATCCGCAAGCTGAATCCTGTGTATGCGCACCACCCTGCTGCCCTGCGGGATGCCCAGATCCGCGGCGAGCCGCTGCGTGGCCGGAAGCTCGTCGATGCGCATATCCTTGGGCCGGACTGTGAAGCCCTTTTTGCGCAGTGTTTCCGAGATAGAGGTCACCTTGTTCAGGTTCTGCCTGGTCTTATAGTCCAGAACCCAGGTGCCGCGGCCCTGCTGCGCCGTGACAAAGCCCTCGCGCGACAGAATGTCCACCGCGCGCCGCACTGTCGTCCGGCTGACGCTGAAGCGTTTCTCCAGCTCGGGTTCTGGCGGCAGCAATTCCCCGATCGCGTACTCTCCGTCCACAATTTCCCGCTTTATGATTTTATAGACACGAACGTAAGCCGGTACCATCTCCATAAAAGCACCTCCTGTTAATCATTATTGCCTTCCCTGCAGCCTGCCGGCAATCGCGCATTTCGCTTTTTTTCAGCGCGCGGACTGTTCGGAGCAGCCGGCAATCGCGGCTGCCGGTTTCGCCGGCTGACGGTGAAACGCAGTCCGGCCTTCCGCCCGGCCGCAACACAATTGCGGATGCCCTGCAGCGCCCTGCGGCAGGCCTCCGTGCGGTTATATATTATAACATTATAATGTTTAAGCTTCAATGCTTGTGCCGGTTTTATTTTTATGCCGTGTTTTTTACGTCATTCTGAGGCAGGGTCTTTCTTGGGGTTCTTTGGAAACCAGCCTTTTTCAACCCGTTTTGCTTGTTGAAAAAGCTCCCGAATACCCCAAAGCAGCGAAAATCCCAATATAGACAGCAGGGCCGATAAGGCTGAGCCCTCACAGATGAATGAAAGCCCGATACACAGCAGCCCGCTTATTAAAAATGCGGGCCACGCCTTTGAGCCGATATAATATTCTGCTTTTATAACGGCAGGATGTAAAATTCCGATGATGATAAATGCGCCGGCCCCTATGATTATGCCTTCAAAATTCATGCCCCGACTCCTTTTGCCGCACATATTTTGCTTTTTGCGCTTTTCGTGCAATTATGCCTTTATTATTTTCAGCTTCCGCCTTACGCGTCTTGATTTTGAATATAAAAACGTAGTTATGGACAAGGAATCCCATGACTAAAATAAGTCTCATAACCGAATTGTCGATCAGCATAAATGATATGACCATCATAAGCCCTGCAAAGACCTGTATGGCCAATTTCTGCTTCAGCGGCAAAGACTTTGTTTGCACATATTCCGCCAGATACTTTTGATACAGGACTGTTCCTCTAAACCACTTGTTGAGTTTTTCAGAACCTTTGGCAAAACAATACAGGGCTAACAACAAAAGCGGTGTGGTGGGTAATACCGGCAGTACAGTGCCCAATACGCCAAGGGCTAAGGCCGCGATACCCGCCGAAACAAAGAGCGCCTTTTTCAATGATTTCACGTCCTCCGGTATTGATTTGGCGGCCTCTCCCGCCCGTGCGTTTTTGATGATTCTGCGGCCTCCGCCTCAAAACGGCGGGGCCTTCGGGCGTGCGTTTCTGAAATGCCGCACGGCGCCGAGGGATCAATTCTTCACGCTGAGGGCCGCCTTATAATAAAGCGGCCCTTTTTGCGCGCCAAGACTGTGAGAGACCGGGCGGCCAATAAATGACCGCCCGTCCGTGTAACTTGCCGGGTTATTTTGAGAGCAGCTTGTACAGGACCTGCGCCATTTGCGCGCGGGTGGAGGTCCCGAGAGGATCGAGCGTTCCTGAGCTGCCCGTTACGATGCCGCCCTTCACAAGGGCGTCCATCGGGTCTCTCGCGTAGTCCGCGATCTTGCCGGCATCGCCGTAATCGGCGACGCCGCCGCCGTCTGCGGCCTCGGGCAGCGCGCTCAGCAGGTCAAGCGTGCGGTAGAGCAGGGTAAACATATCCTGCCGGCTGATCTCACGCTCGGGGGCGAACAGGTTGTCCCCGATTCCGTTTGAGAGGCCCAGGCGCTTCGCTGCGGAGAGATAGCCCGTGTACCAGCTGTCGCCCGCATCCGCAAAATTGTCGGACGGATCCGCGTCGGGCGCGATACCGTAGGCCCGCAGGAGCAGCACGAGGAACTGGCCGCGGGTCAGTCTTGCGTCAGGACTGAAGGTATTTTCACCGGTACCGGCGGTGATGCCCCGCGCCGCTATGAAGGTCACGGCTTTTTCATACCACGCATCCTCAGAAACATCAGAGAATTCTATCAGGTTATATCCGAGGATGAAGTCCCGGAAATGCGCGGTCTTGAAGACGACCTTGCCGGTTTCGGACTGGTAGTGGCCGTTCGGCACAGCCTGCAGGTTCCCGTCCGCGTCGAGATACCAGACCACGACCGCGTCGGGATTCTCTCCCGGCCGGAGAATATAGGGGATGCTCACTGCGGCGTTTCCGTCGCCGAAATCGGAGACGGTCTTTCCGCCGGCGCGCACCTTCAGGTCATAGGCCGGACGGTCCGCGAGCTTTTCGCGCTCGGCCTCTGTAAGCGGCGTGCCGGGACTGGCCGCGCCGGCCAAAAGCGTAACCGCGGCGCCGCCCGCTTCCTCCGCGATGACGTCAAGCGCGGCGTTATCGAAGGTCACGGTGATCCTGGGTGAGCTTATGCAGAGCGCGGCTTCGGTGTCCTCCGCGATCGTTTTGAGCTTCGTGCCCGGGACTGTGACCGAAAGACCCGTTACCGTTCCGGCCGGACTGACGGCTATCTCGATGATATCCGCGCTCCCGACAGCGCCGACCTCCCGTGCCTTTCCCAAGAGCGCGTCCATCACGGAGCCGGACACAGTTGTGATGGCCGTGCCAGAGGTGACCCCGACAGTGATTACGGTCCTCGTCGTGGTCGAATCTCCCGAGGTCTTAGTAGTCACCACCACAGACGCCGGGGGTGCGCTGCCGCCCGGGGGCGGGGCCGAAGGCGAAGGCGAAGGCGAGGGTGAGGGTGAAGGCGAGGGTGAGGGTGAAGGAGAGGGTGAGGGTGAAGGCGAGGGCGAGGGTGAAGGCGAAGGCGAGGGCGATGGCGAGGGTGAGGGTGAAGGCGAGGGTGAGGGTGAAGGCGAGGGTGAAGGCGAGGGCGAGGGCGAAGGCGAAGGCGAGGGTGAAGGCGAGGGTGAAGGCGAAGGCGAAGGTGAAGGTGAGGGCGAAGG